>MNYL01000151.1 GCA_001873075.1 Fibrobacteres bacterium CG2_30_45_31
TTTGGGAGGAGCCCCCGCCCGGGATTTGATGGGCATTCAAGCGGGGCGTTACGAAGGCGAATGGGAATTTATCTCCTGTGAAGGACACCCGGAAGTTTTTGGCGATTCCACAAGCCTTTTTGTGAAAGAAGGAAGTAATGCCTATTGGAGCGTGATTCAGGTGCGTAACCCATTAGATGCCGTGACTCAAATGGTGCTTTACCGTGCGGCCGATTCGAGCTTAACAGAACTTGAGTGGGCCACAGAAGCCGAGAACTTCTTCAGCGTGCCCGCAAACATTTTGCAAGATTCCTCGGAATATGAAATTCGAGTGTCTTATCGATTCTCGGAAGGAGAGATATGGAAACTAAAAGGAACCGATCTCAACAAACCTGAAGTAAGTTACCGTCTAGAAGAATAATCGACACACAACAAAAAGAAGCGCCCCCTAAAAGGAGCGCTTTTTCATTTGAATGATGGTGAATTTTATTTTAACCAATGCCCAAGAAAGAAGAGAACGAAGTGCCAAATCGCACAATAACACCCGCAAATACCACGCTCACCATGGACATCAGTTTGATAAGAATATTCAGTGAAGGTCCTGCGGTATCCTTGAAGGGATCGCCTACAGTATCACCCACGACGCCCGCTTTGTGCGCTTCAGAACCTTTGCCACCATAGTTCCCTTTTTCAATGAATTTTTTCGCATTGTCCCAAGCACCGCCCGAGTTATTAAGCATACAGGCAAGCGAAAAGCCGGAAACAAGACTTCCCGCAAGAAGCCCAAATACACCCGCCACACCCATGAAGAGACCCACAACAACGGGAACAATCACCGCCAAAAGCGCAGGAACAATCATTTCTCGTTGAGCCCCAGCAGTCGAAATAGCAACACACCGCGCATATTCAGGGCGACCGGTTCCATCCATGATCCCAACAATCTCCCGGAACTGGCGACGCACTTCTTCCACCATCGCACCCGCAGCTCGGCCCACCGCCTTGATTGTCATAGCACAAAAGACAAAAGACATCATGGCGCCCAAAAAGAGCCCACCTAAAAGCATCGGGTTCATGAGCGTTAAGTTGTAAGCACTCGTGAAATCTGAAATCTGCGCATTACGTAGTACGAGACCTAGCAAAGCTCCATTTTCCCCTACCACGCGAGTCCCTTCATCCAAAATCTTGGATCCCGGAATACTAGCCGCCAAAGAGGATAACTTATCGGAATTATTCACAAAGGCGATATTCCCCACTTTAAAAAAGCCATCACCTGCAGCAGCGAGATGTCCCAACCAAAGTTTAATTTCTTCGATATAAGAAGCGAGAAGAGCCATGCCGGTAAGAGCGGCAGAACCGATGGCAAAGCCCTTGCCTGTGGCCGCAGTAGTGTTGCCGAGCATATCCAATTCATCAGTACGCTTGCGAACTTCTTCCCCTAATTTTGCCATTTCTGCATTGCCCCCGGCATTATCTGCAATCGGGCCAAAAGCATCTGTCGCAAGCGTGATTCCCAAAGTCGAAAGCATACCTACCGCAGCAAAACCGATCCCATAAAGTCCCATGGAAATATTATGAAAACCGCCTGCAAATCCAAACGCGCAAAGGATGCCTAGAACAATAGTCAATACGGGTAAACCAGTCGAGAACATACCCACAGAAATACCATCAATGATCGTCGTCGCAGGGCCGAGTTTTGTCTGAGCAGCGATTCCTTGACAAGGTTTGTAGGCATCCGAAGTATAGTACTCGGTAAACTGGCCAATTAACACGCCAGCAACGAGACCAGATACGACGGAACCAAAAATGCCAAGCGATATAAAATCAAAATGGACAAGCACCAGCAAGGCTATCAGAATCAAGACAGAAGAACCGAGAGTCCCCGTTAACAAAGAACGAAGTAGCTGTTTCATGTCTGCATCTTCACGAGTACGTACCATAAAAATGCCAACAATAGAGAACAAGATGCCTAGAGCCGCAACGACCATTGGTGCTATCACAAATTTCATTCCCAACGCAGGCAACGCAGCACCCAGTGCCGCGGTAGAAAGAATGGATCCACAATAAGACTCGTAAAGGTCAGCACCCATACCAGCGACATCGCCCACATTATCACCCACGTTATCCGCAATCGTCGCCGGGTTGCGTGGATCATCTTCTGGGATGCCCGCTTCTACTTTACCCACTAAGTCCGCGCCCACATCTGCGGCTTTGGTATAAATACCTCCGCCCACACGAGCAAACAAAGCCTGGAGAGAAGCTCCCATACCAAAAGTCAACATGGTCGTGGTAATCTCCACCAACTTCGCATGCGCCCAAATAGGGTTAGAAATAACATCGGAAGTCCACACCCCTAAACCCGTCTTTTCAGCAATGGAAAGACCAAAGCCAAAAACATTGTGATCGTAAATGTAATTAAGCAGGAAAAACCATCCTGCGATATCCAAAAGGCCAAAACCCACAACCACAAGGCCCATCACGGCACCGCTGCGGAAGGCAGTCACTAAGGCCTGATTAAGACTATGACGCGCTCCATTCGTTGTGCGTACACTCGCATACGTCGCCGTTTTCATTCCGAGGAAACCGCACAAACCGGAGAAAAAACCACCCGTAAGAAAAGCCACAGGGACAAAAGGATTCTGAATACCTAAAAAAGCAAGAATCACAAAAACAACAAAGAGAGCCGCAAAAACAATAGAGACAGTCCTATACTGCCTTGACAGATATGCCATTGCACCTTCGCGCACATACTGAGCGATCTCTCGCATAAGCGGAGTGCCTTCTTCTTTTTTGATCATCGTTCGATAAAAGACAAGAGCCATTACCAAAGCGATCAAAGCCGCAACAGGCACAAAGTACCAGTAGGATGGTATACCAAAAGACTCCCCATTAGATGCCAGGAGAGGAAAAGGCATCAAGAGAGTTGTCAGTAAAAAAAGCTTCCGCATAAAAAACCTCAAGTAAGGATTAAGATGGATGAATCACTCGAGGTGAAATCTACCAAAAAAAAATAAAATAAAGTCAAAATTATTTCAAAATAAAAGTCTTCATCACTTGCGAACACTAGAAAAGTTATTCTGTGCCTTGTAGTACAAACTTATTGTCTATTTTGTATGAAATTTTCATTGCATAATACATTTTTGAATCATTACATTCGGACTAATAGTAGCAATACGAATTGGAATACGCGACAATTCGTGATTACCAATAACAAATATTTTTTTCTAATTCTTACGCTAATACAAACATTATTTAATCTTCCAATATTTTTGAATTCGTCCTACAATTAAACGTAATCCTCAGTTGTTTTTTTGCTTAATATTTCACACATTATATTTTTTTCTGAGAAAGCCCTTTTTTGATTCTTCGAAGTGAATGAATATTTTTGGGCAATACCTCACGGTGCCAGCACATCCATTCTTCATAGTATATATAACGTTTTTCACATTGCCTGAAATTACGTCCATGAACGCTACGGCGTCCCCCGACAATCTTCGGTGGAATCGCAATATGGAGACATTCATGATAAACGACACCCGCCACCGCATAGAGAGGACAATTATCAGAGTCGTATCCCTGACTGATGCTGATTAAATGAACAGGTTCCTTTGTATAAGGATCTTTGCGCACGGTATGGAAACTCATGCCTCCCAAACGATTACTCCAAGTGATACGACAAGAAAGTTCCCCTTTGAAATAGGTTTCATTCACCGCCGCGAGCACTTGTTCCAAATCATGAATTTTTCCCTTGGAACGAATGGGAGGGAAATGCCCACGAGATTCCAAAATTTTTTCCCCGCGATCAGACAAAACCTGATCCGTAGCAGCCCAAATACGTTCCAATAATTCTTTTGTGGAGGCTTTCGTCTTAGCGGTCTTGCGTTTTTGCGAAAGCTCCGCCCATTGAGAAATCAGTTCCCGAACTAAAGCAAAATCATCGTTTCGCATATAAGCAGGAAGCGTTACTAGTGGATGTCCGAAAAGACCATTATACTGGCAGCGAATACTTTTTTTAAGACGCGGATTATAACGAAAGGAAACTAGACTTTCAGGAGAGAATTCAGGAGAAATATTTTTTTCTGGGTTCTTATTTTGAAACCACCCAGAAACCGAGTTTTTGAGGGAATTCAAGCTACCAAAAAGGTCTATCTGGAGGTCTGTAACATTCACCATTTAAAGCTAGCAAATACACTAGGGATCCATCGAAGAATTGCTTTGATGCTATGAAATTTATACAGGAACACTTGCGCTTTAGCGCTTAGTGAGAAAAATCCTCTTAGGGTACAAGGCCAAGCCAGAAGAGGAAAAAGAATTGACGAATACGATCTAGAACCCCTACGCGACTGACCTTTTGGCCTGATGTTCTCCAAAAAATACGACTTCTGGGGCAACAAGAAAATGGATTCTTAGAGATGCCCCTGTGTAAAAGCAGATTCCATGACATTCATAGCGAGAAGTCCATCGTACAGACTCTCTGGGAGTGCAAGAAATTCATAATGAGTGGAAATATCAGCGATCAGCTCTTCAATGTCATCCGGTAAATAGACAATGAAACTCCGATTGCGTTCTGTTTGCAAATATTCAGAGACACAAAACTCAGGACTCGTTTCGCTAAAATACATGCGACAAGTGACAGGCCGATGCTCATACACCCCACAACTTCCACTTGACAAAATAAAAGGACAGGGGTGTCCTTCATTGAAATAGGCATGCAGCGCATTTTCTTCTGGGTCTTCCCCACCTTCCACTTCGGCCTTTTCTCGAATAGCATAAAATCGATGGGTACGAGACAGACATTTTTCTAAAGAATCCAACAGCGAATCAGAGGTGCGAAGAAACGCATATAAAAATATCAGTTCAAATGGTTCTACAGACATGGGGAAATGTTTACAACAATTTCCGCAACCAGGACCACACCGAACACCGTGGGGATGTTGTGGCATCACCGCCGTAAGATATCCCATAAAATGTTTCTGATACCCTTCACAAAAACTGAAAATTGAAGGCATTTCAGAAGCCAAATTTTCATTATCAATCGCTTTTTCTCGATTTCTAGCCAAAGCCAAAGCATCTAGACGATCCCGTTCAGCAATCAAAAAACTGCGCATTAAGGTAGTAGCGCGAACAAAAGCCTTTGTTGGGAAATAATCTGACATGGGTTCCACAGGCCCAAATATACCCATTATTTTCAGTTTATAGACTTTTTCCCCCACAATGAAGTATTTTTTGAAAGACGGAGGGCATACTATGAATAAGGTAGTATCCAAATGTGTTAAAAAGAAATTGGGCGTTGTTGTTTTATTTTTTGCATCTATTGGTTGTATTATGAGTTGCAATTTATTCAACCCCACCAACAGCAGCAACATCGATTCTGATGATGCCGATGGTCTTCTCTATGAAGGGCAAATGCTTTTCCGTAATGGAGAATACACCAAAGCCGCAGAATATTTTAATAAAGCGATCAAGGCGGACTCCACCAAGTCCCAAGCCTGGTTCGGTCTTGCCAAAGCAAATATGTATTCATCTGATGTTACCGCCTTTGATATGTATAATGATCTTCAAGTGGAGGACAATGAAATTCCTTTTATGGGGATGTCCACATTTGACATTGAACGTTATCATGCAGGCATAAGCATTACCATGGCACCACTCCGTGAACTTGTACGTAGAGATACTCTTACTGAACTTTACCAAGAATACAGAGCAAGAAATGGGGATGTCACCGGGAGTACTCAACTGCAACAATTCGAAGACACCTATGGCCCAGATTTTAAAGGTTTTCCACTTTCTGATCGCAAAATTATTTTTGCTAATTTTTCTGTGAGTTACGCGTTTCTTGATTTTGCAGATTTGTTACTCGAATTCCAATACAGCAACCGAAATTTTCACCTAGACATCCAAATTGATCCAGAAACACAGCAAGTAGCAATCAACATGGATTCCCTTTATTCCGCGGCGTTAAACAACCCAGACAATGTTGATATTTTAAATGCAAGCATTGATTCTCTTGACAACAATATTGACAACCTTATCAATGTAGTGATTCCTACTGTCACTACCTTATTGGAGGGAAGTTCACTCACTGATTCTCTCACTGGAGACTCCTCGGATATTGGCAATATGATTGATGATATTGTGACTGAAAATGTCAATTCCGTGGGCCAAACCATCAGTTTCTATAAAGTGGGAGACGGAATAGATAATGATGGAGATGGCTGTGTGGATGAAGAAGTCCTAGACAGCAAAGATAATGATGGAGACGGTTTTGTTGATGAAGACTTACGCCTTGTGCTCCTCACTCGCGAAAATAGTACTTATGGTGAAGAGGGCTATACTGAAATCATAACTATCCATGATGAAGGCCTCACCTCTGATCATTTGGATCATGATGGAGATGGCGTTGTGGAGAACATCGAAGAAAGAACGTTCATTTATACGAATACTACGGAAAGAAATTCTGTGGACGATTATCGTTTGGTATTCGCCAGCACGTTCACTGAAAATTTTGCCTCAGATACCGCGAAAACCAATAGGAGAGTCGCTATTATGGCAGATTTGGATTCCAATAATATAGTGTATCCCTTAAGCTTCCGACAAACGAATATTGGTGGTTGTTGGAATAATTACGATGCCAATCGTTTTGCTAATTGGTTTAGAAATCGTTAAAGGAGAATGCCACCATGTTTTCTCTCCCAAAAATACTTGGCATTATTGTCCTTATCACAGTTACGGTCTTTGCGACTAATGGCCCTCATCACAAATCCGTTCGCGCTTATTCCATGGGCAACGCTCACGTGGCTGTGGTGGATGATAAAGAAGCCATCTACTATAATTATGCGGGATTGAATCAACTAGGTAAATTGGGAGACTTCAAAAACTTCCCCCAACAAGGCTATTATCCGAATAATTATATGGATATGCGTCTCAATGTGGGTAGTGCCGCACCCCTCAATGAATTTAGAGATGCCTATGAACTGGCATCGGATCTTCAAGGGCTCTATCAAGATGCGCGAGATGATGCAAAAGCGGCGAATCAAGCGAACCCCCTTGTGGATGCCACCACCGAAAAAGCCTACATCGATTCTCTCGCAAAGCACCCAGAACTTATTGATCGCATTAACTCCTATGACCACCAACTATTCAGCATGATTGCGAAACTGGATGCCGAACTTGCAATCCATAACTTTGGGGGGGCCATCTGGGTAGATGGAGAATTAGCACCTTATGTAGACGGCGGTATTATCATTCCTTTTGTAGGCATTGATACATTCTACATTGATGCCGTGATTCAAGCGGGCGGTGCTTATGGCATCACGGATGATTTCGCTATTGGTCTCGGAGTTAAAGCCGTCAAAAGACAAAGCATAGAGATCTTTAAAGTGGATGTTTCAAACTTTAGTTCTATTGTTGATACATTGAATGATCGCGCAGAAGTCGCACAAGAAGAAATATTCGAATTCGATGAAGTAGCCTATGGCATGGACTTTGGCGTGCTGTACCAAGTCACTCGAGAAGCGCGTTTGGGTGCCGCTTTAAACAATGTATTTTTTTCAAAATTAGACGAAAAAAAAATTACTCCAGATTTAACCGTTGGTATGAACTATAGCCCGCATTACTTTAACCGCAATACCGCCTACTCCCGTAAATTGAATATCGCCGCAGACTTTGCTGATGCACTTAATGATGACCAGAATTACAAGTTCTTTAGTCACATAAACTTTGGTATGGAACTGGAACAAGTATTACTGGCGTTCCCTGGTTACAACGATAATCTACGGCTGTTAAAATTGCGCCTTGCGGGTGGATTCAAAGGCGGCTACCCCACCGCAGGCGTAGGAGTTGAAGCATTACGATTGATTCAAGTCGATCTAGTCACCTGGGGTGAAGAACGCGGTTACTACACGGGGCAAGACGAAAATCGTATTTATATGGCCCAAGTGAGTCTTGGCTTCTAAAAAATACTTGCACGACAGTGCACTAGAGTGTATATTTGAGCAGTACTCTTTGGAGGCTCCATGATTGAACAACTCCGTGGCATACTCGCCCAAAAACACGCCACAATCGCTGTGATTGATTGTGCGGGTGTGGGTTATGGCATACAAATTTCTTCGCGTACCGGGGAACGTCTTCCGAATGTTGGTGACGAGGTTACGCTTCTCACTCACCTGGTTGTGCGAGAAGATGCACTGATTCTTTTTGGTTTTTACGATCTTCAAGAAAAAGAACTGTTTCTTCAAATGATAGAAGTGAACGGAGTGGGCCCCAAAATGGCCCAGCGCATTTTAAGTAGCGTTGCTCCCTGTGATTTTTTAGGAATGATCGCACGCGAAGACCTTACTGCCTTGAGTAAAATCAAAGGTATTGGAAAAAAGACCGCTGAAATGCTGGTTCTCACACTCAAAGACAAGGCTTTAGCCCTTTCTGCAGTCACAGGATGTTCGACCCAAATTTTGCTTCCCACAAACCAACAAGAAGCGATTCTCGCCTTGCATACGTTGGGAGTCAAAGACCCTACCGCACAAAAAGCGGTGGAAAAAGCGATAGAAAATCTGGGAACGGAGGCTTCTGTCTCGAAGCTTATCCCAGAGGCCCTGAAATACGTCTAATCCCAAGGGGAGGACGCACTTTCTTTTAGGACTTATTTTTCTAGGACTTATATATGGCAGACCGCATAATCTCCCCAGAACAAGACAGCTTTGATGAAGCGGAAATTGAACGCAATCTTCGCCCCCTTTCCCTCAATGATTTTACAGGGCAGGAGCCACTTAAAGAGAGTCTTCAAATTGCAATTGAAGCCGCGAAACACCGCGGTGACGCTTTAGATCATTGCCTTTTCGCAGGCCCACCAGGACTTGGCAAAACGACCCTCGCAGGGATCATCGCCAAAGAGATGGGAGTCCAAATTCACATCACGAGCGGTCCTGTGCTCGACAAAGCAAGCGATCTTGTGGGTATTCTCACAAGTATGCAAGAAAATGATATTCTTTTTATCGATGAAATTCATCGCATGGGCCGCATTATTGAAGAATACCTCTATCCCGCGATGGAAGATTTCCGCTTGGATATTATGCTAGACTCTGGCCCTTCCGCGCGTAGTGTAAATCTTCCACTGAAACATTTTACCTTGGTGGGTGCCACCACTCGCAGTGGCCTTTTGACAAGCCCTCTCAGAGATCGCTTCGGACTCCATTACCGCCTTGATCTTTATAACGAAAAGGAAATTATCAAAATTCTCCTTCGGAGTGCAGAGATTCTAAATATTCAGCTTGATAAGGATGCGGCTAAAATGCTTGGCGCACGCTGCCGTGGCACCCCACGTGTCGCAAATAGAGTGCTTCGTCGGTGCCGCGATGTGGCGCAAGTACGCGGCAAGGGCATCATTGATGCCGCAGCGGCCGAACGAACGTTACAGATGTTGGGAATTGATGCGGATGGTTTGGATTCGATGGATAGGCGGATTCTCGAAACGATGATTTGCAAATTCTCTGGGGGTCCTGTGGGTCTCGGCACCATTGGCGCCGCTCTGGGTGAAGAACCTGACACCCTTGAAGAAGTTTACGAACCCTATCTGATTCAAAAAGGGTATCTTGCTCGCACTCCGCGTGGCCGCGTGGTAACGCTGAATGCCTACCATAAAATGAATATCACACCACCGAGTTCACTCATCACAGCTCAAGCGGAATTGCCTTTCTAACAAGACACCTAGGCTCGCCACCCTACCGATTGCAAACAATTTCGTATTTCCAATGACGGAAATCTTTCATTTTTGCTGATTTTTTTGAGATTAATTTATAACACCAATATGACAAATGGAATTTTTTCATATTACTAAAGGGATATGATTTGTCAGAATTCATTTTGGCATGAGTTTTGCGTTCATTGCGGTAAACTAAAGCGCTTTTAGTTATTACATCGATAAGGCTCTATTTTCAATGATAAATAAAATTAAAGATACTTTAGGAATTTCTCAACTCACCACATTCTACCAAGCGATTATCTCTGTTAAAACTCACGAAATTATCGCTTACGAAGCCTTGGTACGAGCATGGAATACATCGAATGAGCTTATGTCGCCGGATACTCTTTTCATAAATGCACACAAAAAGCAATGTATCCGCGAATTAGACCATATTTGTCAAGTACATGCAATAAAAATGTTTGCCAAAGAACAAACGGCAAAAAGAAAAATATTATCACTCAATTTGCCCAATTATCTTTTTAGTGATAACAAAAATCAACATTCAATTTTAGATCTTGTTCATAATCTTCAATTTGACAAAGATCTTTTGATGCTTGAAATTTGTGAAGATGATGTGACTGACGAGGCTAAACTTCTCGAATTTGTTCAATTATGCCATGAAAAAAAAATTCTCGTGGCTATTGATGACTTAGGGAAAAAGTTTTCCAATTTAGATCGTCTAGTGATGTTATTACCTGATGTAGTCAAACTAGATCGTTGCTTGATTAAAAATATCCATAAAAATAGAATGCAGCAAGCTGTTGTTAAAAGTATGGTCGAACTTTGCAATAGCATGGGTTCCCTTCTTTTGGCTGAGGGTACCGAAACTAAGGAAGAAGTGCTTTGTTTGCTGGACTTAGGAATTAATTATTTTCAAGGCTTCTATTTTTCCCACCCTGCCCCAGAATCTGAATTTCATTTCAACGAAAATCGCATTCTTTCCATTATTGAAAATACAGGCAATGAATTTGTTGCTAATTGTAAAATCAATCTTCAACACAAAAGATTATTCTGGGAGATGGTATCACAAAAAGCAAAGTTTATTTGTAACCAACTGAGTAAAAGTCAAGAGGCTCTTCAAAAAACAGAGCTACGAAAAGCGCTTCTATTTTTTGAAAATGCGGACTGTGCCTATATCCTTGATCAAAAAGGCATACAAGTGAGCGCAACCGTATTTCAAGAAGAAAAAAAATCCTATTCCACGAATAAATTTTTTGCTCCTGCAATTCCTGGAACCGATCATAGTCAAAAAGATTATTTCATTTATCTGAAACCTTGGACAGAAGAAATGGCAAAAAAAATCGAGTTACGTCCAGACTTTATTTCTCATCGTTATCGTAGTATGGCAACAGGAACGACTTGTCAAACTTTTTGTTGTTGGTTCACGGATGTGACTCAAAAGCCTTTCATTCTTTGTCTAGACTTTACATCCTAACCAGTCTAAAGGCGATCTAAAATTGGAAGTAAAGGAATGGATTGTAACTTTGCGTAAAAAGCGAGAGTGTGGCGATGGCAAAAAGCACCATGGCCGTGACCGTACGCGGAATAGAAACGGTTTGACACCAGGTGTATGCGCGAATGGGGGAAATGGCATATCCTAAAGCGAGAATCATGAATACAATACTTGTGGGCGTGAAAATCTGAGCGGTAAGGAGCGGGTCGGTGAGACTTACTGGAGCAAGTCCCACCAATGCTTTCCACATTTCCAAAGCACTACCGATGTCCACAGAACGGAATAATACCCAGCCGAACAAAACGATCACTTGTGTTATTAAAATTTGTACAAAAACAGGCGTACGAGAATACCACGCCTGTTTTTTATTATAGCGCTCCGCGAGCATGAAGAAGGCATGATAAAGACCCCAACAAATAAAAGTCCATGCCGCACCATGCCAAACACCACTCACAAACATGACGAGAAACAAGTTGATATAAGTGCGCCTGTTCGAAATACGATTTCCACCGAGAGGAATATAAAGGTAGTCCCGTAGCCATTTGGTGAGAGACATGTGCCAACGCGTCCAGAAATCGGAAATACTCACCGAGCGATAAGGGCCATTGAAATTTCTCGGGAAATGAAAGCCGAGCATTAAGCCCAAACCTACAGCCATATCGGAATAGGCAGAAAAGTCAAAATAAATCTGGAATGTATAAGCGAGACAACCCCACCAGGCATTTAATATGCCAGGAGCATCCGCCTGAAAAACACGATCTGCAATAATCCCTACCTGATTGGCAATAAGAATTTTTTTCGCAAAGCCAAGGCAAAAATAAGTCATGCCTTTGGTCCAATTTTCAAAGGTGTGCGTACGAGAAGCGAGTTCTTCGGCAACCGTGTTGTAACGAACAATAGGACCCGCGACTAACTGCGGAAACAGAGCTACGTAGCATGAAAACGTAGCAAGGTTCTTCACCGGTGGCGCATCTCCACGCCACACGTCAATAGTGTAACTCATGGATTGGAACGTATAAAAAGAAATGCCCACGGGGAGGATAATGGTCATGACTGAAAACGGTTCAAGGCCCAAGCGAGCGATAATGGCGTTAAGCCCACCCATAGCAAACATGTAATACTTAAAAAATCCAAGCGTACAAAGGTTCGCTGTCATAGAAAGCGCAAGAGCCAGATTGCGTTGACGTTTAGAAGCCCTCTCCGCAGAGATAAAACGACCGGCAATGTAATCAATACAAGTAGAACCGATCATCAAAAAAATGAGCCAAGGTTCCATCCATCCATAAAAGACGTAACTGAAAATGGTTATAAAAAGGTTCAGGTACGAATGACGAACGCCCCGCCAGACGAGGAAAAAATATCCCACAAAAAAAATGGGAAGAAAATAAAAAAGAAAGACTTGGGAAGAAAAAACCATCGGGAGAGATTCGCTAAGTCAGAATTTATTGATTCACTTCAATAGCCAAATAACGCTCAGATTCATCATCGAAATATTCATCTTCGATAGCGCCATCCCAATTGCCTTCAAGAGGAATGAGTTTGAGAGTATGTTTATCACCAGCCTTGAAACTACGGACATTGCCTTTGGCCTTGGCCATCATTTTATCCTTTACCTGACCGCGAGCAATGAGCGGATTATACACCCCCACCAAAACTTCTTTTTTCTTCAAGTCACCAGAGACTACTTTAATCACCTTGTACTTGAACATATAGACATAACTGTACAAATCATTTGTAGGCATTTTACCTGGGACTTCTGTAAGTTTTCCTTCGACAACAAGATCCGCAGAAAAAGCAAAAGCAGAGAGAAGCAAAAGAATGGTCAGTATTTTTTTCATAAGAAAACTCGTAATAATTTTGGGTGAAATATAGAAAGTAAGAAAAATTTGAAAAGACAAAAAGCATCCCTCTACAAAGAAAATGGGATTCTGGAAGCAGGCCCAAGGCATAAACGTTATAAGGTTCATCTAAAAAGGCGTTTCTATAATGCGATTGATACCGCAGAAAGAATTATAGAGAACGAGCCCTAGTGAAGCTGCTGTGATATCAGGATTTTCCACACTCACTCTCATAAGGCTTGCAGGTTTATGAAGCCTGATAATTTTACAAAACCAATACAAAACCAAACGGCGAAGAGTCTCAAAAATTTGCAGAAATTTCATTTTTTCTATCTTTGTGTTTGTATCATGGACTTATCTTCCCTCCCAGGCCTCGGCCCCAAACGCGTTCGGGCGCTGAACGAAGCGGGTTACCGTTCTATCGTTGACCTCCTCTATAATGTTCCCCGCGATTGGGTGGACCGCACCCGTATTACTCCAATTGCGGATTGCAAACCCGACGCCAAAGTGATTCTGATTGGCCACATTGCACGCGCAGGAATGATTCGAGGGCGCAAGTCCCGATTTACCGCTTACCTGGATGATGGCACAGGACAAATGAGTCTGGTGTTTTTTCGTGGAGCGAATCACTGGGCAAAAAATCTTACTGTGGGAAGCCGCTGGATGGCGATCGGTAAGGTGAACGATTATCGCGGTCTACAGATTGTGCATCCCGAACTTCAGCACATGGAAGAAGAGACTGCGTTTGAAGGGGGGATCGTCCCCGTTTATAGCATTTCCGAAGTGCTTCGTGAATCTCGCATGGAGCAGAAGTTTTTTAGAAATTTGTACGCACAAATTTTTAAGATGCCGAATTTGAGCGTTCCTAATGGATGCCCCAAGGAACTCACCGAATACATGGGCCTCAAACCCGTGCTCGAAAATTTACGGCGATTGCATTTTCCCGTGAGCTTTGGAGATGCAATGCAGGGACGCTTGCAGCTCAAAAAGTTGGAACTACTCCCCTTCTGTTTGCGTATGGCAAAACGCAGGAGAAGCCTTGCTTTGCGCGGACGCGAAAGAGCGATTGACCAAGGCGCTGTAATGAAAGCGAGGGCGGAACTCCCCTATACCTTAACGGATGGACAAGACAAAGCGCTCGCACAAATTTTAGAAGGACTTCACGGCAAAAAGCAATTTCATGCTCTGCTACAAGGGGATGTGGGTAGCGGAAAAACCGCGGTAGCGATGCTCGCGATGCTTGCCGTGTGCGGTGCCCATGAGCAATGTGCGTTTATGGTACCTACCGATATTTTGGCACGACAACATTATGTGACACTCAAACCATTTTTTGATGCGGCAGGGCTTCGTATCAGTTTGCTTTTAGGTGCCACAGGCACCGTGGAACGACGTTCCATTGTGAGTGAATTGCAGATGGGGCTCACCCATGCGGTGATTGGAACCCACGCATTATTTTCCAAAGATGTTTTATTTGAAAAACTCACTTTTGTGATTATCGATGAACAGCACCGTTTTGGGGTGAATCAGCGGGAAGCTTTGCTCGCCAAAGGAAATTATCCCGACTTGCTCGTGATGAGCGCGACACCGATTCCGCGAAGCTTGGCGATGACATTTTACGGGGATCTCACGAGTATCGTGATGCGAGAGAAACCTCCTGGAAGAATGCCCATCAAAACGCGCCTGGTGGAAAGCGAGAAACGCGAAGATATGAAGGCGTTTATTCTGAAAGAAGCGCTCGGTGGAAACCGCTGCTACTGGGTTGTGAGCCGCGTAGAAATTGACAGCGAAGGCGGTGCCCTGAGTGTGGGTGAAGTTAAAGAAGAGCTGCAATCATTCAGCCCCGAGTGGAAAGTGGGAGCTGTCCATGGGCAAATGGATGATGGCGAACGCGATAGAGTTCTTGCGGCGTTTGCGGCAGGGACCATTCATGTTATTGTAGCCACCACTGTAATCGAAGTGGGCGTGAATATTCCGGCGGCGAACTTAATGGTGATTGATCAACCCGAACGTTTTGGCTTGGCGCAACTGCACCAGTTGCGAGGGCGTGTGGGGCGCGGACAAGCGCAAGCGTGGTGTTTTCTCATGTGTGAGCAAAGCAACACTGCGCGCGAGCGTTTGGCGGGCTTCGCTGGTACCGAAGATGGTTTCGAAATTGCCGAGATGGATATGCGTGACCGCGGGGCGGGCAACCTGGAAGGGAGCGAACAGAGCGGCGCGTGGGTGTTCCGTTGGTTTGATTGGATTGAGGATCAGAACTTAATTCAAAAGATGCTGGATCTCTCCGAAGAAATTCTGGATAACAAACCTGATTTTGATTTAACCGCTCGAGAAAAAATTCAAACGTGGTACAGTGAGCTCCCAGAAGGGAACGACGACGGTATTCATTAATCGGAGAAATTCCACAAAAACATCCCTGTCAATTTTATGGAAAATGAATTTTTAGAGATCCCTTGAGAGGGCTTCATTATTCTAAATTCACGTTACAAGTTTACGAGGTAATTTATGCTATTCAATCTGGACATGATCCAATCCCATTATGCGAAAATTCCAAGCCGCGTTGCCGCTGCACGTAAAGAACTGGGCCGTCCGCTCACTTTAACGGAAAAGATTCTCTATAGTCACCTCGTGGAGGGTGCAGAAAATCGCACCTACAAACGCAGTGCTGACTTCGCCGAATTTCACCCGGATCGCGTGGCGATGCAGGATGCCACCGCCCAGATGGCTCTTTTGCAGTTTACCACCGCAGGAAAACCCCGCACAGCAGTGCCGAGTTCCGTGCATTGTGATCACCTGATCACCGCAAAAGAAGGTGTGGAAAAAGATTTGCCTTTCGCCCTTGAAGAAAATAAAGAAGTTTATTCTTTTCTGGAATCAGTCGCTGCCAAGTATGGCATTGATTTCTGGAGACCAGGTGCGGGCATTATTCATCAGGTTGTCCTTGAAAACTATGCATTCCCCGGCGGAATGATGATTGGTACGGATTCCCACACGGTGAACGCAGGCGGTTTAGGAATGATCGCCATTGGTGTGGGCGGTGCCGATGCCGTAGACGCTATGGTGGGGTTCCCTTGGGAACTCAAGTACCCAAAACTGATCGGTGTGAAACTCACCGGGAACTTAAAAGGTTTTGCAACCGCAAAAGATGTAATCCTGAAGCTTGCGGGTATTTTAACAGTAAAAGGCGGCACGAACGCCATCGTGGAATATTTTGGAGAGGGTGCCCGCGCGCTCTCTGCCACAGGCAAAGCCACAATCGCAAACATGGGTGCCGAAGTCGGCGCTACTTGTTCTACCTTCAGTTATGACGCTTCCATGGCACGCTATCTCCGGGCCACGGACCGCGAAGCGGTCGCCGATGCCGCAGACAAAATTGCAGAACACCTCCGCTGTGATGCCGAAGTGGAAGCCACCCCAGAGAAGTTTTTTGACCGCGTTGTCGAAATCAACCTGGACGAACTCAAGCCCTATTACAATGGTCCCTTTAGCCCGGACCGCGCCTATGCGGTATCCGATATGCAAGAATCTCTCAAAGGCAACAATTCCACAGACGTCGTTAGCGCGGCCCTGATCGGAAGTTGTACCAACTCCAGTTACGAAGATCTTTATCAAGCGGCAAACCTCATCAAGCAAGCGCTCGCGAAAGGCTTAAAACCAAAGGCTCCACTCCTCATCAATCCAGGGTCCGAACAAGTGCGCTATACCGCCGAACGGGATGGTCTTATTGCGCTGTTCAAACAATTCGGGGCAACGATTATGACAAACGCCTGCGGCCCTTGCATCGGTATGTGGGATCGCCCCGGTGCCGACAAAAAGGAAAAGAACAGTATCGTGCATTCCTTTAACCGTAACTTTGCGAAGCGCGCCGATGGAAATCCGAATACACACGCCTTTGTTGCTAGCCCGCAAATGGCTGTCATCGCTGCGTTAAGCGGTTCGCTCCTCTTTAACCCGGATACCGATACTCTCGTCAATACGGCTGGGGAAAAAGTACAATTGAATCCACCGGAAACTTCCGAACTCCCTGTGAATGGCTTTGCTGTTGGCAATACCGGTTATCAAGCCCCGGCCAAGGATGGTTCCTCCATTGAGATTGCCATTGCAAAGGATAGCAAGCGCCTCCAGGTACTAGCCCCATTTACCGCATGGAACGGCAAGGATATTCAAGCGGCACACCTGCTCATCAAAGCCAAAGGCAAATGCACCACGGATCACATTTCCATGGCTGGCCCCTGGC
>MNYL01000006.1 GCA_001873075.1 Fibrobacteres bacterium CG2_30_45_31
AATGGGGCTTGCCGGGCAGGCCAAATTATAAATGCGATCCACTTCCAAAAGAATGGGTTCGGTCACATCGTGACGAATTAATTCGAAATGAGAATTATCGCGCAAGTGTTGGATATTTCCATGATTGCCTGTGAAAAAATTATCAAGGCAAATAACTTCGTTTCCATCGGCAAGGAGCCGTTCACAAAGATGTGAGCCCAAAAAGCCGGCACCACCCGTTACTAAAGTTCTCATACATCATCCCCTTCGTCATCGAGAACCGCAGCACCATTACCACGCTCCGCCACCAAACGAATTCCATCAAGCGTCAAATAAGGATCATAGGTACCGATAGAGGGAGCCCTTTTTGCAATCGTTTTTCCCCACCCCCCCGTCGCAAAAACCGGAACATTATCCTTACCGAGTTCCTTTTTGATTTGCGCAATCAAGGTTTCCAACTCCGCAAGGAACCCATACAAAAGACCGGAACGGATCGCATCATCCGTATTGTCCGCAATAACATGATCTGGCCATTCAATAGTCACTGGCAAAAGACGCGCGGCCTTTTCGGTAAGGACATCCAAGCTGGCACTAATCCCAGGAATAATTAAGCCCCCTGCAAATCCCCCATCCTTCATCACGTCAAATGTCGTTGCAGTGCCCATATCAATGACGATCGCATCATGATAACCCCGTTCACGAAGCGCTAAAATATTCGCAAGGCGATCAGAGCCCGCACTCGATGGGTTCGGGTAAGCGATGCAAAGGCCGAGACAATTTTTTGCTGTCACCACCTGCACTGGCTTCTTAATGAAAAACTCTAAAGCCTTGATCCAAGGACGTTCGTGAGATGGAACTACAGTACTCAAACCCACATGAGCAATTTGATCCCGAGTCACTTCAGAGAAACGCAAAAGGCCGGCAATACGATTAAGCACTTCATCAGCAGTAGTCTGAGTACGGGTAGTGAGACGCCAATGATTGACAACTTTATTCCCTCGAAAAATACCCACTACCGTATGGGAGTTTCCCACATCCACAACAAAAGTATGACCGATTTTCACTGAATCCTCATAGAAATATCAAGTGCTTTTACACTATGGGTAAGTGCTCCAACAGAAATAAAGTCAATGCCGAAATCTGCAATTTCAGCCACACGTTCCAAATTCATGTTGCCACTCGCCTCCAATTTTACGTGAGTGTCACCACTTTCACGAACCATCTGCACTGCCTTTTGCATAGTCACATTGTCCATGTTATCAAGCATAATCACATCAACACCCTTGTTCAAAAGGCTCTGTAAGTCCGCTAAATTTTCTACTTCAATTTCTATACGAAGTCCCTTCTTGTTATGGGAACGGACCACGTCCAAAGCGTTCAAAACACCACCGCAAGCTGCAATATGGTTATCCTTCACGAGAACCATATCGAAAAGACCCATACGATGATTAGAGCCCCCTCCAACACGCACGGCATACTTTTGAAGCGTACGGAAACCAGGAATTGTTTTGCGAGTATCAAGTACTTTTGTTTTGCCAGGTTGCAAAGCAAGAGCAAACCGGTTTGCGATAGAAGCCACGCCCG
The DNA here is from genome assembly GCA_001873075.1 of Fibrobacteres bacterium CG2_30_45_31. Classification (GTDB taxonomy): domain Bacteria; phylum Fibrobacterota; class Fibrobacteria; order Fibrobacterales; family Fibrobacteraceae; genus UBA1313. Next base: position 1,564 of record MNYL01000006.1, read on the forward strand.
AAAGTTGCTGAATAAAATTCAAAAGTGTTCTTTCGCCCGTGAGGAGACTCTGCGTTGCACCCGTTAATTCTGCAATTAAATCCCCCGGAACCACCTTGTCCCCCTCTTTTTTAAAAAGGGTGATTTTTACATCTGCCTTGAGTTCCTTAAAAACAAGTGCAATTACCGGAAGACCCGCCACAATCCCCGCTTCCTTAGCGATGAGTTTTGCGGTTTGAATTTGAAAAGCAGGAATAGTCCATTCACTGGTCACATCCCCTGTGCGAACATCTTCCAAAAGAGCGAGACGAATTAATACAAGGGCGTCTTCTTCAGGAAATTTTTCAGTAGTGCCATCAAGAATCATTATTGAGCGCCTTTACCTGTGAGCACCACATAAATAGTGCGGAAAAGAATCTGAATATCCAAAAGCAAGGACATATTTTCAAAGTAGTACATATCGTATTGCAATTTTTTTTGAACATCTTCAATACTGGTATCGTAATGGTGACGTACCTGAGCCCAACCCGTAAGGCCTGGTTTCATTTTTAATCGGCTAATGTAGAACGGCACTTGTTCGCGCAATTGTTCAATGAAAAAGGCGCGTTCAGGACGAGGACCCACCATACTCATATCACCATTCAACACACAAAGTAATTGCGGTAGCTCATCAATGCGTGTTTTTCGAAGAAAAAGTCCAGCACGCGTAATGCGAGTGTCGATTTTCTTTGCCCATTGAGGACCATCTTTTTCTGCATCGGTACGCATCGTGCGAAACTTATGCACCATGAAACGCTTTCCGTATAAACCCACCCGTTCCTGACTGTAAAAAACAGGGCCCTTCGAATCCAATTTGATGGCAACAGAAGCAAGTAAAAGTAATGGTGAAGTCAAGAAAAGCAAGATAGAAGCAACTGTAATATCCATCATGCGTTTCACTCGCACCTGCCAAAAAGGCATATTGAAAGCAAACAATTCCTGAAGTTCAAAACCGTGTACCAAGTTGCCTTTAAAGTGTCCATGAACCACATCGTATAAGCCGGGAATCACATAGATATGTACAGGAAGATCGCAAGCCCAAACCAGTACACGGGTGATTTCTTGTAAAGAAGAACTATCATGAGAAATAATAATACCAGTCACATGATTTTCTCGCACGATGTGAGTCAAATCAGAATATTTGCCGAGTACAGGGAAATTCGCGAAGGTGTGAGGAATGACTTGGTAGCGTTCATCTAAAAAACCCAAGACTTTTTGTCCCCGTTCCGGAGCTTTTACCAAGGCATCTGCAACAACGGCTCCCGCATCTGTCGCACCCAAAATCAATACGTTATTCGCCCCATAACCTTTCCGCAATAAACGCCGCAAAAAGAGAGCGATCATAAGACGAAAGAGCACGACAAGAGTAAATGTTGCAATACCATAAATGAGAATCCAAACAAAGCGAGACCCATACATATACCCTTCGGAAAGTGGTTCCGAAGCAATGAGTTTACTCACAAATTCCGATCCGAATAGACCTACCACAACCAAGATAATGCCAAAGAGAATCGTGCGACCGACACGTACAATTTGCATCGTCCGTGAAAGCAATAACCAAGAGCGATAAAGTCCCATTAACGAAAAGACAACAAGCCAGCCTAAGTTAAGAAAAATACCGGCATGCCAATACTCTGTAAAGCTTTTGAAAGGATCGTATTTATCAACAATCCAACCGCTATGAAACTGAACCCAAAAGGCCAGCCAAAAGCAAACCATGAACGCAGCAAAATCCGAAAGGATCAGTAAGAAGCGTTCTAATGTGGTTGCACGAATCATAGTAGCCCTATTTCAAAAAGCGAATCATTTGACTTTTTTCTGCAACTGCCGAAAGCGCATCAATCGCCTTAAGAGCAGACAAAATTTTGCGTTCCTCTGTGCGTTCAGAGACGACCACAATACTCACCTTCCCTGGATCCGTAACCCCTTTCTGGATAATGGATTCAATGGAGATATTATTTTCGCTGAAAATACCGGTAATGGAAGCAAGTACTCCGCAAGCATCACGCGTAGTAAAACGGAGATAATAACGAGCAGAGGTTTCTTCGATGGGAATGAGCGTTGCCGCATTTCCCTTATTAAACCAACCCATCGGCATGGGCAAGCGTTTACCAGAATCCGTAGAACGAGCAAGAGAAACCAGGTCTGCAACCACAGCACTTGCTGTAGGCAAACGACCAGCACCGGCACCCGTCTGCAATGTAGGGCCTAAATTATCACACTGGAGATATACTGCGTTGATCACATTGTTGACATTAGCGAGGAGATGATCATTTGGAACCAAGCAAGGATGTACACGGGCATCAACACCAGCTTCGCTACGAATGTAGAGACCGAGAAGCTTGATGGTTGCATTCAATTCCTTCGCATTTTCAATATCCTCAGCACTGATGTGAGAAACCCCCGTCACATGAATTTTTTCAAAATCCACATATTTACCACTACAAAGACTTGCAAGAAGGGCTGTCTTGTGGGCAGAATCCACACCTTCAATGTCAAATGTTGGGTTTGCTTCTGCATACCCTTTCGCCTGTGCTTCTTTCAATGCATCTTCAAAAGAAAGGTGAGCCTCGGTCATGCGAGAGAGAATGTAATTACAGGTTCCATTGATAATGCAACTCAAATGCTCAACTTCGTTACCCACAAAACCTTCTTGAATACTACGGATAATGGGAATACCACCACCAACAGCAGCCTCAAAGAGAATATGACAACCCTTTTTCTCAGCAAGAGGAAAAAGTTCATGACCATATTTGGCAAGCATCGCCTTGTTCGCAGTCACCACATGTTTTCCACTTTCGAGAGCGGCAGTAATCCACTTGCGGGGCATTTCATAGCCACCAGCAAGTTCAACCAAAACTTGAATGGAAGGATCAGCGATCATAGACATCGCGTCCGTAGATGTGGTATAACCTTTAGCCTTAAATGGAGCCACTTCTTCTTCTGTGCGAGCACAAATACACGCCAATTCAAGATTCACACCTAATTTTTCACGATAAGCAGTCGCTTTTGCTTCCAAAATTTCAATGACGCCACCACCAACCGTACCGGTACCAACAAGTCCTATGCGCATAATGCACTCCAATATAAAGGTCGGCTAGAAAATAGCAAAAAACGACTTATAAAATTCAACAAAATCAAGTACCAAAGGCTATATTTGGACTGTGAGCACTGATAATGAAAAGCAACCAATAGGCACACTGATATCTCCACAAGATATCGGTAATACTGTTTATCCTACCGATTTTTTTCAAGCGCGCCTGAAAGAAGAATTTCTTCGAACAAACCGCACCCAAAAGCCTTTTCTATACATTAAAGTGGTGACGCGACAATTTGATTTGGTGGGTTTTGCCAAACCGGATAATGCATCCATTCGTGCCTGGAAAATCGCGGTATTGACACTCCTCACAGAAACCAAGTTTACGGATGTTGTGGGTTATTTGAACGATGTTAATGGTCTCGGTGTAATTTTATTGGACTCTGGAATTTCCAGGTTGGAACAGCTACGCAAACAAATTCTTCGAAATATCAGTCATGCAGGGCTCATGAGTCAGCTCCGCAAAAAGACGAAGTGCCCTATTTTTGAAATATCCGTCTACACGGGCCTTTTAGAAAAGCAAGATCAAGAATTGGATACCGCCATCGCTCGTTTTAATGAAGCTAACGAAGGCTTTTTTTCTCTTTCCCGTTTATTTTATTCTGATGTCATAGGAGAAGGAACTGCACGGCGTTGTATGAGTCATCTCAAACGAATCTTTGACTTTAGCGCTGTATTCTGTGGCATATTGTTCCTTTCGCCCCTGCTCATTGCTTGCGCCATTGCAGTAAAAGTCAGTGATCCCCAAGGACCTATTATTTTTAAACAAGTGCGCGTTGGAAAGAACGGAAAAACTTTTGTAATGTACAAATTCCGCAGTATGTATGCGGATGCAGAAAAACGAAAAAAAGATCTTGAAGAATTCAATGAGTCCAACGGACCCACATTCAAAATGAAAAATGACCCGCGAATTTACCCTTTTGGTCGTATTTTGCGCAAATTTAGTTTAGATGAGCTTCCACAACTATTTAATATTCTCTTTGGCAATATGTCTATCGTGGGCCCTCGCCCGCCCCTCCCTTCAGAAGTTGAAAAATACCTCCCTTGGCACAAAATGCGCTTATCTGTGACTCCTGGACTTACCTGTTTTTGGCAAGTCAGTGGTCGTAGCGAAATTGGATTTGAGGACTGGATGCGTCTTGATAACCAATATGTGCGCTACGGAAATTTAGGGACCGATGCCCAATTGGTGGCAAAGACATTTAAGGTCGTTTTTAAGGGCGACGGAGCTTATTAAGGCTTTAATTTGTCTAAAATTCATTGATTTTTGCATAAAAAAGGCCCGATTTACACCGGGTCTTTTTTCATTTTTTCTGAACAAATACAATTAGAGGTGGGCGTGCCCTAGAGATCTATCACTTCGGTCCATCCGAACAAATCTGGTTTTTCACCAAATTGAATCGCTGTGTATTCTTTATACAAGCGAGTGCACACCGGACCGGCATTCACACCATCACCATAATTAAACGTTGTATTGGTCACAGGATCTACAATCTTTTTAATAGGAGTGATCACTGCAGCGGTACCACATTCGGCCGTTTCTTCAAATTCCGAAAGTTCTTCGAATAACACAGGGCGACGCTCCACCACATAACCCAAGTGTTCAGCCAATTGCTGGAGACTCTTGTTGGTAATGGAAGGAAGTATACTCGAAGATTTCGGCGTAATGTAATGGTTGTCTTTAATGCCGAAGAAATTGGCAGGGCCACATTCATCGATATACTTCTTTTCCTTGGCATCTAAATAAATCGTGGAAGAAAAGCCCAACTTTTTCGCCAGTTCCAAAGATTGCAAACTCGCCGCATAGTTTCCACCCACTTTCACTGTACCTGTACCCAGAGGAGCCGCGCGATCATAGTCGCGACAGATCATCATGTCCACAGGTTTAAAACCCGCCTTAAAATAAGGACCCACAGGCACAACAAACATCAAAAGCACATATTCTTCCGAGGGGCGCACTCCCACTTCTGGACTGGTGCCTATCAAAAGAGGACGAATATAAAGGGTGGCTCCATAGCCATAGGGAGGCACAAAACGTGCGTTAAGTTTCACCACCTGGTGAACCATCTCTCTGAAAAGATCCACCGGAGGAGGCGCCATCAAAACGCGATCCGCCGTACTTTGCATACGCTTTGCATTTTCCTCACAACGGAACAAACGCACTTTGCCATCCTTGCCTGTGTATGCTTTGAGACCTTCAAAACCCTCTTGGCCATAATGTAAGCAAGTGGCCGCCATGTGCATATTGATAACGGGAGAAGAGGAAACTTCAATTTTTCCCCAAGCTCCATTGCGATAATAGCAGCGAACGTTGTAGTCTGAATCCGAATAACCAAAGGGAAGATTTGCCCAATCTATCTGTTGCATAGTCGCCTACCTTCAAAAAAAATTCTAGCCCAAAAATACATTTCTCGATGTGTTTTGATCGTACTCATTCACTTCTTTTTCACTTTTTTAGGATCTCTTTTAAGATCTGCGCCCTCCTTGCGCCTTAGGCTTTGTGAAAAGGCTTTTGAATTCTTCACATTTTTCTAAATTCTGTGGGAAAAAATTGAAGGTTCCAGCACTTAAGAAAAGTGCGATCCTCGTAAGGATAAGGCTCAAAATGCAAGTTTCTATTAATTGGCTTAAAAGGCATGTAGATCTCCCAGAATCCGTGGAGACAATTGAAAAAGCACTGACCTCTATTGGCTTGGAAGTGGAAGGAAAAGAAGAGCCCGGTAAAGTTTACGACAAACTCATTGTTGCGAAGGTGCTCACTTGCGACGCCCATCCTGATAGTGACCATTTACACATTACCACAGTGAATACGGGTGCAGAAATCATTCAAGTGGTTTGCGGTGCTCCCAACATTGCGAAAGATCAAACGGTTGTGTTAGCGCCTCTCGGCGCAGAGCTCCCACTCCCAAGTGGTGAAAAGCTCAAGATGAAAAAATCCAAGATTCGAGGCGTCGAAAGCTTTGGGATGATTTGCGCTGAAGATGAAATTGGACTTTCTGACAACCACGCGGGCATTATGGTTTTGGAGGATTCAATCCCCGCTGGCACGAATTTCGTTTCTTTGGGTTATTACGATGTGACGTTAGAATTAAATGTCACGCCCAACCGCCCCGATGCCCTTTCTCACCGTGGTGTCGCGCGCGAACTTGCGGCCAAATTTGGTCGTCCGCTCAAAAAGTTGAATTATACTCTTAAAGAAGAAGCCCCTGAGGCAATATCGGTCATGAAACTCGAAGTGGAGAACGGTTCTGGCTGTTCTCGCTACGTGGGCCGTGTCATCCAAGGGGTGAAGGTTGGCCCTTCCCCTGCTTGGCTTGCCAAACTATTACACGCGGTAGGCATGAATTCTATCAACAACGTAGTGGACATTACCAATTTCATTCTGATGGATATTGGTCAACCACTCCATAGTTTTGATATGGCACAACTTAACGGCCATACGGTGAAAGTGCGCCGCGCGCGCATCGGTGAAAAAATTACCACTATTGATCACCATGAACATGAACTTTTAGAAACTGATCTCACCATTTGTGATGGGGATCGCCCCGCTTGTGTTGCTGGCGTCATGGGTGGTGTGGAATCCGAAATTAACGAATCTACACAAAACGTATTTTTGGAAAGTGCTTATTTCAACCCGACCATTGTTCGCAAGCAGAGCAAACGTTTGGGAATTTCTTCTGATTCTAGCTATCGTTTTGAACGTGGCATTGATACCTCTATGCAGGACTGGGCTAATGAATATGCTTGCGCTTTGATTCAAGAAGTCGCAGGTGGTAAGATTCTTAAAGGTGCCGTGGAATATACAGGCGAAGATCACCCCAAAGAACTTCTGCAAGTGAAGCTCCGCGAAAGCCGGGTGCAGAAAGTGCTCGGAATTTCACCCTCTGCAGAAGAAATCCGCTCACTGCTCACTGGTATTGGCCTTGTAGAAACCGATAATAGTTTGACTTTTGCCATTCCACCGTTCCGCCCCGATTTGGAACGCGAAGTCGATTTAATCGAAGAAGTGGCCCGTTTGATTGGCTTTGACAACATTCCTTATGATGTGCCAAATTTCAAGGCCCAGCCAAACGACTTACCCGCTCAAGAAACACTCAATCGCCGCATTCGTTATGCGTTGTCCGCCATGGGCCTCCATGAGTGCTTATCACTCCGCTTTGCAAGTAAAGCGAACATACAGAAAGTTTTTGGTGAACCCAATGACCTTGATCGTCGTAGCCGTCCTGCTCCTCTTTTGAACCCGCTTTCCGAAGAACTAGGAGTGCTCCCCACCTCTCTCATTCCTAACCTTCTAAAAAGTGTGGCGGAAAACGAAAAGAGTCGCCCTGGTTCAATTCGTTTGTTCGAAGTCGCGAAGGGTCAATACCCCTCTGAAACTCGCATCAATGAACGCGATCCGGGCTTCGATGAAGTACCACTCCTTTGCGCTGTCCTCGCTGGCCATTGGAAAACCAAAGTCCTTGAAGAAAAGTCCCTTCCCGTTTCTTTTGCAGATCTCAAGGGACTCGTGATTTCTTTCTTTAAACGCATTGGCCTTGCCGTAGAACTCCGCGTGCCCGAGAAGCCTGAGACGTTCTTACACCCGGCACAGCAAGCCGAAATCGTGTGTGGAAAAACCGTTTTGGGAACTGCCGGTTGCGTGCATCCAGGGGTGCTCCAAGCCTTTGATATGGATTACGAAACTTTCCTTTTCGAAGTGAATCTGAACTTAGTGGAAACGAAACTTCAGAGCAAGGTGATTTTCAAACCTTTCAGCCGTCAAGTATCGACCACCCGTGATATCTCGATGGAAATGGACGAACACAAGACCCACGAATCGGTGCTCGCTCAGATTAAGGGATTCAATGTGAAAAATTTGGTGTCTGTGGAACTCAAAAGCATTTACCAGGGCGATAAGATCGCTGCGGGTAAAAAGAATATGGTGTATTCCTTCGTTTACCAATCCATGGATACCACGCTCACCGATGAGGAAGTGAACAAAGCACACAACAAGCTTCGCGAAAAGATGGTCCAGGATGGAGAAATTGTGCTGCGATAAGCACGGAAAGTACTTCCTTTTCTGACTCTTTCGGGCAACAGGGCACAAAGTCTTGTTGCCCGTCTCTTTTTTAGAATTTCTGCGGAATTTTTTGAAGGAAATAATTATCTTTAGCGCCATGGCATACATCGCAATGGCCCGCAAGTGGCGTCCGAATTCTTTTCAAGATATGGTCGGTCAGGAACATATCGCAAAGACGATTGAAAACGCAATCACCGGCGGACGGTTGCACCATGCCTTTCTTTTTACAGGGACTCGCGGCGTAGGGAAAACAACCTCAGCACGCATTCTCGCGCGCACGCTGAATTGTACTGGTGGAAACCCGTTACACCCTTGTGGGGAATGCCCTAGTTGCAAGGATATCGCTGGCGGAAACCCCATGGACGTGATTGAGATTGATGCCGCAAGTAATACGGGTGTCGATAATATCCGCGATCTTTTGGAACAGACTCAGTATACGCCAATGATTGGTAAGTACAAAGTGTTTGTCATCGACGAAGTGCACATGCTCTCTAAAGGCGCGTTTAATGCGCTCCTAAAAACCCTTGAAGAACCTCCTCCGCACGTCATTTTCATTTTTGCAACGACAGAAGTTAACAAAGTACCGCAGACGATTCTTTCGCGCGTACAGCGCTTCGATTTTAAACGGCTCACGTCTAAGCAGATCATTAGCCGTTTGCATTACATTTGCGAACAAGAGGGAATCAAAACTGACCCAGAAGCTCTCGGGATTCTCGCCGAAAAAGCGGATGGCTCCATGCGCGATGCACTGACGTTCTTTGACCAAGCATACGCCTTTACTGGCAACGATATGAGTGCCGAAGCGGTGCATTCTGTTTTGGGAATTCCTCCTAACGAACTTTTCTTCTCCCTTTTGGAATCTATCGCGAATCATGACATTAAGGGTTGCTTTGAAGTCGTAGACAAAGCTTGCTCCATAGGGGTCGAATTCGCTCCTCTTCTTGATGGTTTTGCCAAGTTTATTCGCAACCGTCTCTATATTCGCGTGGGTGGTATTACCGCCGAAGAGCTGAATATTTCTGATGCGCTTTACGGCAAATTACAATCTTGTGCCGCAAACCTGAGTAATGGGGATTTGCTCCGCGTAGCAAAAATTCTCACTGATCTGCAGGGAAGCCTTCGCCATAGCACGAACCCGCGTTTACTTGTGGAATCTTCTTTGGCCCGCATGGCATGGCTGGATCACCTTACCGATCTAAGAAAAGCACTTGCGGCTATCAATGATACTTCCTCTGCCACTGAGCAGTCAAAAAAAAAAGTAACTGAGTCTCCGGCATCTTCGCCGACATTGAATACCCAGCCACAAACATCCAAGGATTCCCTAGAAACGATAGCGCCAACACCTGCTCCAGAGAATGCGATGGAAGTTTCAAACGCGTCTTTTGCCATTGACTTTGATCTCAACGAGGGTCCGACATCTAAAAATGATTTCGCTATCGAATTTGGAAATCAAGAGAATGATATTTTTGAAACAGGTCCGCGTTACACCCGCTATGATATTTGCAACGCTTGGCCAGAAATAATACGAGAATGTTTTTCACAAGAAGTTGGCTTCTTTGCCACAAGTCTGAGTGGGTCTTCTTTGGATCATGGCGATTTTCAGGCGAATCCTTTCCCACTTAAAGTCGTCTACCGCGCAGCTCTCGCCTGGGGCTACGAACAAATGACGAAAAATAAAGATTATCAAAATCGTCTAATAAACATTCTCGAAGACTTGCTCCAAACTAAAGTCGCATTACAGTATACACTCATTGCCCCTCAACCCGGCGAAAAACTTGTAGAATCAAGGCCAGTCTCCGCTTGGGAAAGTGATCTTGAGAATGAGCCCACCTTGGGAACTCTCGTAGAAATGTTCCAAACGGAACTCATTAGCACACGAAAATTGCATAGATCCAATACGGCAACAGAAAGTTGCGAAGACGAACCCGAATAGTATTTCAGCAAAAGGAACCCATTTATGAACATGCAAAAAATGCTCAAAGACTTGCAAAAAATGCAATCCAAAATGACCAAAGCCCAAACCGAACTGCAAACGCAGGCGTTTGAAGCCGAAGCGGGTGGTGGCATGGTAAAGGTTGTCATCAACGGTCAGGGTGTGATCACCTCCATCAAAATCAACCCGGAAGCTGTCGATAAAGAAGATGTCGAAGCCTTGGAAGATCTAATCATGGCCGCAGTGAATGCGGCAACAAAAAAGAAAGAGGATACATCCAAAGCAAGCATGAGTGAGCTTACCCAGGGATTAAACATTCCAGGACTGATGTAATTGAAAAAAATCAAGCTAGAGTCAAAATAAGAAATAGCGAATTTGTGAAAAAAAGTCGGCGATGAGTCGGCTTTTTAATTTTAGAAGTTCGTAAAAGCTAGATTTACAAGCTAAGTACAAGACCTTGGAATTTAATCATCGGATACTAAGGTCTCAGAAAATGAGCAACACAAAATTATGTACGGTATCGAAAATTATTTTGGATTCATTATTGCTGGCTTATTTTTGAACATCGTGCCGGGAGTGGATACGGTGTACATTTTGACGCGGAGCATGACGCAAGGGAGACGCGCCGGGTTCTATTCTGTCTTCGGGATTATAACGGGAGCTCTCATTCACACCACATTGGCGGCATTGGGTTTATCCATTATTTTAGCAAAATCCATCATTGCATTTAATATTATCAAAACGATCGGCATCGCCTATCTAGTCTATCTGGGAATAAAAATGCTCATTGAAAAGAATAACCTGTTTGATAACAATGCGCAGCAGATAGGAAAACCAGATTTATTGAAAATTTATCGACAGGGACTTTTAACGGATCTTTTAAATCCTAAAGTGGCCTTATTTTTCTTATCTCTTTTACCTCAATTTATTAATCCTCATTATACGAATGGACCCATTCCTTTTTTAATATTAGGATTAACGTTTACTACTACAGGTACCATTTGGTGTCTATTTCTCGCTCATAGCGCATCTTACGTCACCAAGACGTTGCGGAACAATGAAAAAATCGGAAAGTGGATGCAGAAAATTAGCGGCATCGTTTTTATTGGACTTGGAATATCGCTGTATTAGAAAAATGAAATTTGGTTACAAATAAAAGAACGTAACCGATAATTCAACGAGATCAGATAGTGATGCACAGCATTCAAAATTATAATACCCACATTACGAAATTTTTGTTCGTCTTTTTATTTCTGATTTTGGGCAATGTATCTCTTTGTGCTCAAGAGCAAATCAGTAATTACAAAGTCTATTTTGCTGCGGGCATTTTTAATAACAAAAATATTTTGGTCATTAGAACCTTTGAACAATCAGGACAACAATTCTATCTAGGAGTGACTCCCGAAAATTTGGAGACACAGATTATTCCTTCTAACCAAATTTCTGTAAAAGTATTGAGCTTTGAGCAAATACGCCTAAAGTATTATAACTCAGCCTATGTAAAAGCGATCGAGGCCGCTCGAAATCAATCGTTTTCATTAGAAAACTCCGGCATTATTCATGGTTTCCCAAAAGAAATGGGGATCACGTTAACGATTGATTTATGCCCTTCTCATAAACCCTTGGACCGAATTATTTTCACATCACTGATTACTGAATTCAAAAAAACAGAAACGCCCGTTCCTTTAGCATTATCCATTACGGGTAAATTTATGTTGACTCATTCAGAAGACTTGTTGTGGCTCAAAAATTTAATAGACGCCCATGAAATTTCAGTGACATGGATTAATCATACGTATAATCATCACTTCAATCCGAAACTACCCTTAAACAATAATTTCTTATTGGAGCCCAAAACAGATATTAATTTTGAAATTCTTGAGACTGAAAAGATGCTACTTCAGTATGGATTTCAGCCCTCCGTATTTTTTCGTTTTCCTGGGTTAGTATCGGACACAAAGGTTGTAGATAAAGTCATTGAATTCGGTCTGATTCCTATAGGAAGTGATGCTTGGCTAGCAAAAGGCCAATCCGCACATAATGGAAGTATCGTGTTAATTCATGGCAATGGAAATGAACCCATAGGGATAAAAGATTTTATAAAGCTACTACAAACGGAAAAGTCATCCATTATGAAAAAAGAATGGCTTTTGTATGACCTAAGGGAAAGTGTAGAAAAAGAATTTCAAAAGTAATAATCTCACCATTTTGCTAAAAATGTCAATGCAAAATGATGGAACGACATTCATTCCCTACACAAAATGTCAAATTTTGTCGGACTTCACGGATTTTGGTTTACAACGCATCCAGCACGGGATCCCAATCTTTCCACACCGGCTCATACCCATTTTTTCTCACTACAGCGCAGACTTCTTCTGGAGTGCGACCATCATTGATGATGAACTGCGGAAGTTCTTCTTTGGAAAGACTGTAGCCACCCGGATCCGTGCGGGAACCCGCCGAAAGCGAGGTAATGCAGATTTGTGTTGCATGATCGCGGAAGTTCGCGCCTTCGCGGGTACTCAGAGATAGTTCCACGTCGTGATCAAAAAGACGATAGGCGCACATCAACTGCATAAGCTCCTTGTCTGTTTGAATATTTTTTTGATCTTGTAAGCCAGCGTGTGGGCGCAAGCGTGGGAACGAAATGGAAAAGCGCGTTTTCCAGTATTTCTTTTCAAGATAACGCAGGTGAAGCGCGGTAAAAAAGCAATCCGTACGCCAGTCTTCAAGGCCCATAAGGCAACCGATAGCGCATTTACGCACCCCCGCTTCACAAATTCGATCCGGAGTATCA
>MNYL01000223.1 GCA_001873075.1 Fibrobacteres bacterium CG2_30_45_31
AAAAGGAAACGGTCATCATGCAAAAAATAATTATTGAGGCTCAATGTTCTGATTCTGTGAAGTCTTGTAAAGTGTATGTTTTCAAATTGATAGATGATTCACATGCTGATTAATGAATAAAAATTTCTTTTTTCCAGGTGAGGAGTTATTATTATGCAATCCAGTGAGGTAAAAAATGAGAAAGATTCTTTCAATTATTGGTTTTCTGTTGCTGATTTCCTGTTCCTCCGGGGATGTATTGCCACAAGAGAAATCCAAGTCCCAAAAACAGCAAGACACACCAGCTTTAAATCTGCGGCCAATAGAGCAACTTTCGCCGGATGTACAAACGCCAAATCCATCACAAAAAACGAAGGGGCAACTTGTGGGGGAAGCTTTCAGAAAAAAGCACGGGTTGACGCCCGATTCGAAAGGGTGGGTTCATGTTGATCTGGAAAAAGATTCTGCGTTTATGCGTGATGTTCATCGTGCCATGGATTCTATTTCTAGGTCTAAACACGAATAGTTATTCTCAAACATCTACATCTATTTGGGCTTCTACTTGTGGTTTGACAGAGGCTAACGCTAATACATATGTCTCTGCTTATCGTTCTGCTTGTGAAAATGTTGGTGGGGGCGGAGCTACATTTTCAGGTGGTGTATCTACTGATGAATTAAATATTAGTGACAGTACTTGGACATATTGCGCAAAGTATTCTTGTAATGGTTGCACATCAGTTGAAATTCAGGCGCAGAAGCAGGCTGTAATTGATTCTTGTACTACTGAATGCTTTACTTCTAATTTTACGTGTTCGGCGACAGGGGCACTTTCTTATCAAATAAATATTTCAGGTTGTTCCGAAACTCCCATCACCACAGGCGAGTGTGCGGAGTCCTCTTCTTCCATCGAATCCAGTTCCTCCGGAGAGTCTAGTTCTTCTGTGGCCTCGTCTTCTTCTGTTGAGGGCAGCTCCTCTGCGAGTGAGCCTACTAGCTCTACTTCTGTTCATTCTAGTTCTTCGATTGCAGGAAATGGTGCTTTGGCCGATATTTGTAATGCGAATTGTTTGGGTCCACATGATCATATTCTTTTTTCTACAATTCCTAAGATGGATGGCATTCCATCTTATTCTAGTTATTCTTGTTATGATGGTTTGTTACTTTTAAAAACAAACATTTCTCGAATTGCTGTTTCTTGGTCTTATTGTTCTCATGACGATCAATGTTCAACGTATGATAGATTAACGGTTTATTGGTGCAATTATGGTGATTCATTAACGTCCGTTGGTTGTGCTCCTTTTTCTGGTGGTACATATTTTCTTTGTGATTCTGCTACTTGTTATTATTCGTTTCAAGATACTTTGGCCGCCGAATCTTATGTTCTTCCTTCGAATATTTCTGTATCTCAAATTTATTCTCTTGCTGATTCTGCGGCTCGGTTGGCTGGTTATTCTGATCGTGCGGCTTATGCTAATTATTGTAAGTCGATTTATAGTTCTTCTTCTGCTACTCCCATTTCTAGTTCTTCAGGTGATGGGAGTAGTTCCAGCGAAGAGTCCCATGAATCGTCTTCTTCAAGCAACGAAGAAACAGACTCCTCTTCCTCCGGCAATGATGAAATAAGCTCCTCCTCAGCTTCCGATGCGGGCTCTTCCAATTCCACCGAAATCAATTCCTCCACCTCTGGCCCTGAAAGCGGTGAAAGCTCTGGCTCCGTAAGCAGCTCTAGCGAAGAGTCACATGAATCATCCTCTTCCGGCGGCGAAGAAACAGGCTCGTCTTCCTCCGGCAACGATGAATCCAGTTCTTCCTCAGCGTCAGGCATTGACAGTAGTTGCCCCGATTGCGAAACGAATGTGCCGAGTGCAGAGGCGGTGTACACATCGGACCAGATTTTCAATTCCGGGCTTGAGAATATGGAGGATGGCAAATGCTACTCCCTCAACCCTGATCGCGGCACCCAATATGGTTGGATCAACAACAATGCACAGGATTCCTGGTGGTGGGTCGAAACCCCGTGCGACGGAAGCGCCCCGGAAGAGGAAACAACCTCCGCCGGGTGCGTCGAGAACCAGCGCGGCTCCAATGCCGTGTATACGTCTGCGGACTGCTTCAGCAGCGGTCTCGACAACATGGAAGAGGGCAAGTGCTACTCCCTCAACCCGGATCGCGGTACCCAATACGGATGGATCAACAACAACGCCCAAGATTCCTGGTGGTGGGTCGAAACCCCGTGCGAAGCGGAGGAATATGCAAATACATGCCCGGATGGTTCCACTCTTTACAAGAAGACAACAGCACAGGCCATTGAAGCCTCAAGCGAGAATAATTCCACATACACCCTGGAAATGCCCAAAGTCTTCTACGATGCCCTAGGCAGAAAAACTACAGATTCTCCTAAGACAAAAAGACATTTATTTGAATCGAAGCGAGAATATAAAACGCCAACGGATATAAATTTATGGAGTGAAGAAACCTCTATCTATTTGGAGAGTATTAGTGTAGAATGTGGTAACAATTTTAAGGGAGAATGGGTTTGTGAGGAAGTCTCGGGAGAATCCGTATTAAAGAAAAGTGGCGCTGATAGCAGTGGAATAGATACCTGTGGAATATTGGGTGTGGATTACGGAATTTTTGAGAATAATGGCTCGCTGAGGGGTGGACGGACTTGTGTACACACCGCGTTCAAAGTACTTATATCAAAACATCCGAACTCCGAAATAGGTCTATGTAAAGATGGTTCTAAACTGTTGAAAGTATCTTTTACTTTGAAAACAACGCCATCAACTCTTTCCAGAAATGAACCATTTCATGTATTCGCTGGTTATGTTTTCCATGATAGCGACTATACAAAAACATATACAACAACCAAAGAAGATGAAATAGCCATGCAATACCATGAATTAGGACATGTAAAATATAATACGTGTATAAAATTTCCTGAAATAAAAAAAGCTTATTCGTTTGATTGTGTTTGTGAATCTGAACTTGAAAAAATTTATAATGAAACAATAGATACTTTAAAAAAATTGGAAACGAAAGAGACAAAAAACTTGTGGATGATACCGGAGATTTATTTCACCAAAAATATGGAACAGGTGGTTATGCGAAAACTTACATATGCCCTGAAGATTAAACCCATTCTCATCTTCATCCTGCTTGCAGCCGGAATTTGTTTCGCTGAAGATACCATTGCTGCTAAATTTTGTTTTTATGCGGATACAAGTCTACGAGACTCGCAAATAGTTGATAGCGTTTGGAAGTTATCCGTTTACAAGCAGGTCATTCCGCTCATGGTCACAATACAAACTGAATGCAACCCTTATTATTTTTCTTTTAATGCAGAACTGATTTCTAAAGTAAAACATCTGTCTTTCTTCACGGATGAATATTTACCTGCTGGTCAAGCATGTGCTGCTGTCAGTGACGGGAAAAGTTATAAATGCACAGTGGATATAAACGAAAAATACCGCATCTATGACTATCTCTCTTTTTCGTATAAATACAAAGATTCAACAAAAATACCAGAGTTGTTCAATAAAGTACTTCCACTAGAATGGAGTCTATATTTTGCGATGGGAAAACAAGAGCAACGTTTGTCCGGCAAGCATTATGTCTATGTTTCAGGTTTCTGCAATGAAGAACAAAGAGCGAGAATCAAAGAATTAAAAAAAGAGAAGGAAGAACGGATACAAGAGTTGGAGAAAGAGGAAGAGGAAAAACGGATACAAGAGTTGAAGAGAGAAGAAAAACGGATACAAGAGTGGGAGAGAGAAAGAGGAATCAACTGAACGAATACGAGAGTTGGAGAAAAAGAAAGAGGAACGGCGAAAAGCGAAAACAGAAAGGTATAAATGAAAGTCTAAAACCGATCAATCCGTTATGAGACTTATTGTTATGCGAAAAGCCACCACATTTCTATACGAAACACGATACCTGTTATGAAAACATTCATTTTCTGCCTCCTGTGCCTCGGCCTTGCCGCCTTCGCGAGAGAGAACCCACGATGCACAGTCATCGGGACGAGAACCCTCAAAGACGGAGACTTGATCTGCGAATACAGAACGTTTGCCTGCACGACATACACCGTCATAAGAAAGGATTCAGCGGCGACTCACACCCTGTATGTGTCAGTGAGGTCCCCCTTTGAGAAGACTGAACAAAAATTCCAATATGGTCTAGGATACACTGCCGAAGTAGACACCACAGAAATAGAGAGTCCCTGCTATTCCGCAAAGCAGGGTAAGAAAAAAGACACGCCCGATTTTGACGGAAACACAGGAGGCATAAGGATATCAACAATGGATTGTTTTCCTTCGGATACCGCCCAATGGTTCTGCGACTTTCTGCGTTTGCAGGAATACAGTAACAAGGACATTGGAAATATAAGGATTGGTCTCTCTTTTCACTGGAAAAACAAGGACGTGCGCGGAAAATATGAAAAAGAGATGTGGATCAGAGAAAACGAATCGGTGGAATGGCGACAGGGTGATTCCATAAGAGTAGCGGTGAAATATCTGAAAAACAAACGTTAAAAAGTCAGCCCCATGAACAGACAAAAAAATTTCAAACTCTTTTTTATCTCGCTGATACTCTGCGCCAGCATAGCCTTCGCGCAGGCACCCTCCAGAAAGGACGCTTCAGCAGAGTACTGCTTTGTTCAGGGAGATCGCCCCCACTTTGTGCGAACAAAAGTCGTAAAGCCAATGCCAGCCTTGTCCCTCGCGGCAAATGACACGCTATGGTGTTCTTTCTATGCATCTACCTCTTGGACCGATTTTGACTATTCGGGGCACGCGAAAATGATAGAAGGACTCCTTGGTGGCGGAGGAGGATGCGTTACTACCAGACTGGGACACTCCATCGTCAAAGGAGAAAATGGAGACAAGGTAAAAAGCGAACCCATGGAGATAAGTGCTTCCGAATGTCCACTGGAACCTCATTCTGCCACTATCCACTTTGACTT
>MNYL01000219.1 GCA_001873075.1 Fibrobacteres bacterium CG2_30_45_31
CATTACCTGCCGCATTCGTGACCGCATTCCCTTTAGAATCCGTCGTATATGTCAACGTTACCCACTTACCGTCTGAATCTTTATACGTGTACGAGACTTCATAGTAAGCGACGCCATTTTCAAGAATCCGGTTCCCTTCTTTATCCGTGTAATACGTTACAGTCACATCGTTCCCTCGCGTATCCGTATAAGTATAAGAAACGGCGATGACATTTCCATTGATCGCTGTATGTGTCACTTTCTGATCATCTCCAAGGCGGCTTTCTTCTTCGAGAATCGCTGTGCTCTGGATCGATTCCATCGTCTTAATTTTGCTATTCGAAATCGCAACCGTATCCAAGTCTAGAGAAACAGAGAACGAATCCTTTTCATGACCCACCTTAGAGGAATCTACAACCGTGACCCACAACTTTGTGGATTCAGATTTGATATAGGTCGCCGTATCCTTCGCATCTTTTGTCTCCGCAATGGTCACTCCCGTAATAGCACCTAATGCGGGGGTCGTCACGGAAACAGCCACCTTGGGGCCTTCCGTATTCACATACACGAGGAGCGTATCCGCACCCGGAGTATCTTTCGTCGGATCCAGATACGTTTTGATGATGATATTTTCTCCCTCATGGAGAGTCACGGTCTCATAGCGACGTACGCCATCTTCGGTCCATTCGATGTCCACTGTCGTCACATTGATATAGATTTTATCGGGGTTTACCCATACGGAATCAAGCGTTTCCGCACGAGTGATTTTTACCTCTGAAGTTTCCTTCACATTCGAGACATTCACCACTATATCCGCGGTATCAGAAAGACCTTCGGGGTCTGTGATCACCACAGTCACGGTGTGACTCGTCGCTGCTTCGTAATCCAGAGTTTCACCAGCAAGGAGTTTCAAAGAGCCCGTAGAGGTCAATTCAAATTTGCCGCTCTTATCCGTAAGAAGCGTGTAACTCACCGCATCGGAATCTGGATCCGTATACTTCACGGTACCAATAGACGAACCCGAAGCGATATTCTCGGGAACCGTAAACTTTGTACTTGTGATTACGGGGGCCTCGTTCACATCGCGCACCGTTACCGTATAAGTTTTAGAAACCACACCACCCGCCCCATCAGAGGCTCGCACGGTAAGTGTATAGCTGGATTTCGTTTCATAGTCAAGAGACGCACCAGGAGCAACGGAAACTTCTCCCGTTGAGGCATTGATCACAAAAAGACCATTCCCTGTACCACCCGTGATCGAATAAGTAAGCACATCTTCATCCGGATCTGTCGCCGTAACAGTTCCCGCCACAGTCCCTGGAACACTATTCTCGGCAACGCTTAACTTGGCATCTTTCAAAACAGGAGGATAATTCACATCCGTCACTTTAATGGTAACAGTCGCCGTATCCATTAAATAGCCATCCGAGACAATCACAGAAATCGTGTACACGGAATCCTCCTTATAATTGAGGGTTGCCGTTTTTACACTAATTACTCCCGCTGCACTTATCGCAAAAAGAGAACTCACCCCATTCAATGAGTAGGTAAGCGTTCCTCCATTGGAATCCGTTGCCACAACCGTTCCCACCAAGGTGCCCACAGCCGCATTTTCAGCTACCTTCAAAACGGTATCCTTTAAAACAGGAGATTCATTGAAGCCTCCATCACGAACGGTCAATGTGAAGTAACCTGATCTCCGATTTCCCGAGAGGACGGCCCCACTCAGGTTAAAAACCCAGAGTTTAAACGTTTCATTCGGTTCTATCTCCGAATCAACCTTAGCGTTGACAAAAACGGCAGTTTCAGGAGTCTTTGTTCCCTTGAGAATCGAAACGGATCCTGTATCCACCCCACAAATCGGCATGGATGATTCCGCCACATTGAAATCCGCAACCATGGCAAGTCCGGTCGTTGCCGTTGATGAAACTTCGAAACAATAGCTAAAGTAGACATTCGTTCCGGGAAGAGTATCCAAACTAATTGGCACAGCAACATTGGTATTATTTTCAATAAAGGAACCACTTGCTAAAGCAGTGGGATCAAAGTTGAGAGTGGGTGGATCAAAGGGAACATAACGGAAACCCGTACCATCAAAATTCGCATTAATCGAAAGATTCGTCGCAATCAACTGCCCTGCAAGGGTCATCTGCTGTTGCAAGGACATCTTTCCTGCACTGATGTAAGATCCCTGAATCGTATCCGTCTGAGAAAAAGCAGGCCATGCCATATCCCCTTTCATATAAAACAGAAGATTTCCCGCATAATCCGTATTCTGAACCACCGAATAAGAATTGATGGTGGTGTAAGCTTTCGTAGTATAATTATACACCGCGCCGGCATCCACATACAAAATTTGAATTTTGGAGCCCTTGCCAAAGGTAATGTTCGTATTCAGAAACACACGTGTTAAACGCCCACCATCCGGCATCCGGACCATCAAGCGGCTATCGTTCGAAAAAGAAATTCCCTGTAGATAGATGTCATAAACGGAATCCGCGTCACCTGGAGGAACATCAATATAAATAGTGCTGTTATTCGCAGAAAGGGTTGGTTCATAAGTCACCCCGCCATCGGTGATGGATGGAACGGCCATCGTTGTGCGCACTGTAGGGACAGAATCAGTATTGCTACAAACACCCGTCGGATCGGCCCCATTTTCATAGAGCCTGCCATTGCCATTGGTAATGCCAGTCTTGGCATAAGAATTCGCAGTGCCAGAAAGGCAATAGATCCCTTTAAATGTATTCGTTGCATTCGGGCCCGCATTGAAACTTCCGTTCACGCGTACTGGGCCGCTCGTGAATTGGTCCGTACCAGTTCCTAGTACAATGTTGCCTCCGATAATGATGGGACCTCCCACCACATGCTGATCGTTGGCAGCGGTGAAATCACCCTGTGCCGTGCCGAACCAACCACTACTATCCGGCATTTTGATGTTCATGCCTTCAAAGGTGATCCCTTGGGTTCCCCACGCCTTGAATTTCATCAAATATTCCCAATATTCCTGCTGTGCTACGCTATCGTCACTCGAAGAAGCGCCCAGACTTTCAAAATAAAGGGGAGAGACGTTGGCTGCAGAAGCAATACCAACATACAAAACGATTGAGGTTAGCCATCCCTTAGCAAACCTCATGCCATTACAGCAAGCCATAGGAACCCCCGTTCCTTAAATACAACCAATCCTTCGCTCAGGTATCCCAAGAAACAATACCTGAACCCTTTTTTGCAAACAACGCCCAAACGCGCCTGCATGTTAAATATACTTTACATTGTATACAAAAGAAATATAA
>MNYL01000182.1 GCA_001873075.1 Fibrobacteres bacterium CG2_30_45_31
GTATTCAAAAGCGGCTTCGAATTCCTGTTGCATTCGGGAATCTGGAGGAAATGCAAAGCCTTCGACAAGTTCACGCTTAGCATAAAGTTCCACAAGTTCGCGGGCAATTTGAACCACTTTTTGCTTGACCCTGGCCTTCAAATTTTCCCAGGTCTTGCTTCCTAACTTGTTCAGTTCAGGTTCATGCTCTTCGGTATTCTGCATCCGCTCAATTTTTTGTAAATCAGAGACCGGAAATTTGAGGCGATCTTTGCCCGCATATTCTAAAAGGACACAATCGACCATGCCACCGTTAATTTCCACGCGGACAAGACCCATGTAGCGACCCACACCGTGATCCGCATGAACCACAAAGTCACCCCGAGAAAGAGATTCAATCATCAGAGCATTGGAGACGGATCCTGCAATGCCCCGCTTGCGACTCTTATGAGAACTCCGGTTGAAAATGCCCGTTTCCGTAAGGAAGGCGAGCCCGTCACTATCCAACCAAAAACCTTCCGTGAGATTCCCCACCAAAACATCTTCTATAGGAAGGTCTTCAAATAAATGTTTTAAACGAAGGGCGCTTCCGGGCGTCGACGAAACCACATAAACTTTGCCCCCTTCATTACAAAACGCTTCTATCTCCTTAGTTAAAGCGAGAGTCCCTGTAATGGCACGATCCTGCACGCGAGATTCGTACTTAAGCCAATTCGAGGCATCCATTTCCACATGGGTCCAATCTAAAGCGGTCGTGGAAGCAAAATGCGATGCTAAATCACGGAAACTGAACCAGATCTTTTCAGGAGGAAGATTGCTCTGACTCATCTCCAAGGAAGTCGCATACGCCTCATGGAACGAAGCATGCAAACCCCGCGCTGCCTCTTCCAACAAGGCTAAATCTTCAAAAACAAATTCTGCACTCGGGAGATAATCTAACAATGACGATGTGAGGGGCTCGAGAGACCCTCGATTCCACCAAAAATTCGAATCATCCAAATCGGGATGAGAGGCCTTTTGCGCTTCCGAAGGAGAAAATTCCCCATGAGGAAAAATTTCAACAGTCTCCCAATTTTCAATAGATCGCTGTGAAAAAATATCAAAGGAACGAATCGATTCGAGTTCATCACCAAAAAATTCTAAACGAATCGGGTGCGCATACAAGTAGGCGTTGATATCCACAATACAACCGCGAATGGAAAACTCCCCCACACCGCCAACGACGGGTTCTTCCTTAAAGCCCATGTCGGACAAGACAGAACGGAGCGAGGAGGGTTCAAAAACATCCCCCACGGTAAATTTGCGGATTTTTTTCTGCATAGAGCCTGGGTGAGGCAATCGCATTAAAAAGGAGTCTAGAGGGCATACCACGATCAAAGGATCACTCCCCATAATGTCCTTAAAAAATCGCAAGCGTTCTTCAAGAACACCATCAAAAGGGAGTTTTTGCTCGTAGGGTTTGAGCCCCAGAGAAGGAAAAAAGCGCACCGACGCTTCCCCCACCAAACTTTCCAGGTTTTCTACCCAGCATTCCCCTTGGCGGTAGTCTTTTACCAAGATAAGAGTGTTTTGGGGGACTTTTAAATAGCGGTCTGCGACCATCATCGCCACAGCAGAAATTCCAATACCTGTCACATGAAGCATCCCATGGGGGTGCTCCGCCCAAGCTCCTAAAGAGCCAATTGTATTTTCAGACAGAAATTCAGAAAAGTCCATCGCAGCGCCAATTTAAAAAGAAAAAAGCTGATCCATTTCTGAACCAGCTTTTTCTGAGCTAAGAAGGGTTCGAACCTTCGACCCACGCCTTAAAAGGGCGTTGCTCTACCAACTGAGCTATTAGCCCGGGAACCCAAAGCTAATAAACGTTTTACTTTTTGTAAATTATATTCATGATTTTTTTTAAAAAGTTTCGTTTTTTTCTCTTACTTTGCTTTTTTATGAGCTCTTTTTCCTATGCTTATTTCCAAAAGAACGAAGCAGGTCAAGAAGTTTTTTCATTTACTAGTAGTTTCCAAAGTCCTCGCAATGCGGCGTTGGAACATTCTAATGGAGCCTTACCCTCTACTGATCCTGGAGTGACCCTTTTAAATCCAGCGGCACTGCGCCACCCGGAAAATGCATCCAATACAGTCGCTCTCCATTGGCAAACAGGGGATTTTGCAGATAATCAAGGGATGCTTTCTTATACTCACGCCTTTGGAACCATGCTTCTCCAAGCAAATTATGGTTGGATTGCTTACGGTGATATCGAAGGGTATGATGAACAAGGAAATGCCACAGGTGTCAATCACAGTCCTAAAAGCCAACTCGCTTCAGCAACGCTCGCGTTTCCTTTACCGCATTTTCAATTTGGTACCACCATCAAAGTTGCCTCCGATCTTCTCTCGGGAGAAGTAGGTGACCGTACTGCCATGGCTCTCGCTTTTGATTGGGGAATCCTCTGGCAACCGAACACCTCGCGCTTTGGCGTCGGTATTGCGGCTCGTGATTTTGGTACCATGATTCGAGATTATACAGATGATGGTGAAGACGAATCCTATGGTATGGGTGAAACAGTGGCTTTATCTGCATTTTTTCGCCCAAGTTCTCTCCCCAGACTCACCTTGCTATTCGAGACAAACTTTCCCCGCTATGCACAACCGGCTATGAATCTCGGCGCAGAATACGCACTGGGGACTAGCTTCTTTGCTCGTGTCGGTTTTACCCGTACATGGCTGGATCTTTCCCGTGATGTCAAAGAAGTATTCGCCTCCGATTCCCGCCCCGATGAGACCAACGACGCGCACTTTTTAAGTACGGGTTTGGGCTACGAGAATTCTCTCTTTGCACTGGATTACGCATTCTCTTACCTGGCTCAAGGTTTAGGTATGGAACACCGCGTGGGACTTCGCTTCTATTTCTAGGAGGCACCCTTGCGGAAACAATTTGACATCATTGTTTACCCTTCTAAAGAAGGAACACCAGAGGTAGAAGACCCCGCTCTGGGTTGGTTCTTTGTAGAAAATATTAATGAGGCTTTGGACCAAGGGGATGCGGAGTGGATTATCATCGCACACCAAAATACCCGCATTACTGTTGATCTACTCAATAGTATTGCCGATGCCACTCTAGAATTCAGTCAGGTGGACGCATTTGCCCCGTGGATCCAAGATGCCGAAAATTCTACACAAATTATTTCTTCAGGATCATTGCTATCTAAAACGGAAGGGGCTCTCCCCGAATTCTTAGGCGAAT
>MNYL01000083.1 GCA_001873075.1 Fibrobacteres bacterium CG2_30_45_31
TTCACTCAAACCATCGTTCTTATCGGCAAAGAGGGGACCAATTACACGGCTTCCCTTGAGGGTGTGGTCAATGCGCCTGTATTCTTCAGCGAAAAAATGTTTGATGCAGGTTATTACAGCAAAGGCGAAACTCGGGAATGGACATTTTATGCTTGGAATACCGATAAAACTACACTGCTGGAATTGAGTTTGGATTCTCTCGCTTCTCCTGAATTTTCGGCCTCTTTTAAAACGGTTAAACTCAACATCGATAAACTTGACCAAATTAAAGAAGGAGGCAAAATTCCGGGCCTCAAGATTACTCTTAAGACCAAGGGTTTGGATCGCTCTAAAACTCCAGCGACTCAAAAAAGTCTGAACCGTATTGTGGGTTTCAAGAGCAAAAACCACCCGAAAGCCACGCCAGAAGTCTTGATCGTGGGCTATTGGAAATAAATCCACCCTTCCGCTTGCAAAATTTTGGGGCATAAATTAAATTTGTCCCCACATCTTAACGGGATGTAGCTCAGTCTGGTAGAGTACTTGAATGGGGTTCAAGTGGTCGAAAGTTCGAATCTTTTCATCCCGATACAAAAAGACCTTACCTTCATGGTAGGGTCTTTTTGTATCAATCGGCCAAAAGGGTTATTTCAATATACCTCCTTTACAATAATTTCAGCGTACCTTGTTTACACTTTTAAATATTTTGGTCTCTATAAGGAGACCATCATGCCATGGAGTGAAACAACAATTATGGACGAAAGATATTGCGCAATACGCGAACTCTTGACAAGTGGATCAATCGATACCATGCCGAGGGTTTTCATGGACTTTGCGACAGATCCAGCAAACCGATCTCATGCCCACATAAAACGCCGACAGAGATTGAAAACCTGATTCTGGATCTTAATCAAAGAAAAGGTTGGCAAGCACATAAAATTCATTCGCATCTCGGAATCCGCTTCAAAAATATTGAGCGCCCATCGCAGACAACGATTCACAACATTCTCGACCGTGCAGGCCGTACAAATCAATACAACCGAAGGCAAAAGCATCAGCACCCTGGAAAGCCTGCATTCCATCCGTTATACCCAAACCAATTTTGGACAATGGATTATAAAGGTCAGTTCAAAACACGGGACGGCATTTATTGCTACCCGCTGACCGTGCGTTGCGACTTCAGCAGCATGATATTATGCGCCGATGGTCATTATGGACCGAGGACGGAAGATGCCATGCGTTCATTGACAAGGGTTTTCAGGGAATATGGTCTGCCAGAGGTAATTGTTTCCGATAACGGAGGACCTTTCGCCTCATCTGGAATCAATGGAATAACCCATCTCAATGTCTGGTGGACTGAGCTGGGGATAAAGCATCTAAGAATAGAGCCCGCATCACCAGGTCAAAATCCCCGCCATGAAAGAATGCACAGGGAAATGAAGCGTCTGTGTACTCGTCCGCCAGAACTTAATCTGAATGCGCAGAACAGAAGATTGAGGGATTTTGTTCATGACTATAACGAAGAACTTGGCTCTCCTGACAACGAAGACGTGCCACCAGTGGAACTTTATGAAAAGTCAGACCGAATATTCCCGGAATTAATTAAACTACCCGAATATCCCTCTCACTGGGAAACACGACTGGTAAGTTCAAATGGCGGATTCAGGTGGGACAGCAAAAGAGTTCCTGTCACAATGTGCCTGGAAAACAAGCTACTCGGGCTTGAGGAGATAGACGATAATTTATTTAAAGTATTTTTCTATGATAGGTTCATCGGATTCTTTGATGCAAATTATTCACGAATCGAAGATGAGCCGTCAAGATTTTTTAGGCAACATGTAAATAGGGTACCTTGAAACTTTTGTAAACAAGGTCATTGATTTAAGGCATTTATTAGATGTTCACAAACTTAATATTTTTAGTGACTCTTCACGACAATATTCTTCTATCAGAATTGGTTTGTGATTAGCCTTTAATATTATTTCTTTAGCTTTAATTTGTACATCGCATGTCCATCTTTCATTACAATCAGATTGACTTGCGGCATACACAACTCCTTTCATTTTTGCCCAACAAATAGCAGACATACACATTGGACATGGCTCATATGTTGAATATATCCAACAATCAGATAAATTTGACGTTTTCAATATTTTACACGCTTTTCGTATTGCATTGATTTCCGAGTGCCCAGTCACATCATATTCATCAGTGAATATTGTTCCACCTGATATTGTTACAATTTCATTTCCCTTAACAATTACACATCCTACAGTTCCATTCTTATAGCCAAATTCAATGGCACGTTTCATTATATCAAGACTTGGATGTTCCATTATTTCCTCAATAATTTTCACCGACTTTTTCAATTAATAAATTCCTTAAATCGACTACTGTTTTAACATATGCCGTGGAACCCGCTTTAGTCAATTCATCTTCTGTACCATATCCGTATCCAACTCCAATTGAATCAATTCCACAATTTATTGCTCCAATTATATCATGCTTCCGATCGCCAATCATTATTGATTTTTTTGTATCCATTTTTTGTTCTGAAATGATATAAGATATTAGTTCTGTTTTATCGGATAAACTTCCGTCTAAATTACTTCCCTTTATCACATCAAAATATTGATCTAGTTTAAAGTGTTCTAAAATTAGTTTTGCAAATTTTGTAGGCTTTGATGTTGCAACAATTAACGTAGCGCCTCGATTCCTTAATTCTTGCAAGAGGTCTTCAATTTCACTATAAACTTCATTTTCATATATTCCATAAAGCGCAAAATACTCTCTGTAATACTCAACAGCTTTTTTCGAATTTTCTTCATTCAGTCCATAGTACTCTTTAAAAGAACCCTGTAGTGGCGGACCAATAAATGAAACAAGATTGTCTAATTCAGCTTTAATTCCAAATTTATTGAGTGCGTATTGTACAGATTTTGTAATCCCTACCTTTGGATCCGTTAAAGTTCCATCTAGATCAAATAGTATGTTTGAATAAACCATTTTATTCAGTTTCCTTTTTGTAGATCAAATTTAGTATTTGATATTCAGATTTGATCTGTACCTTGTGTACAGTGGGGATCATACTTTACACTTTTTGCAAAACCGAGTGTAAAGGATGATCCAGGACATTTTTATTCGAGATCAATATCTTCAATCTCATAAACTTTCTTGGATCGCTCCTCAAAATAACCCAGTTCCACATGACGATAATATAATTTCCAAAGACCGCTTGCGACTTCTTCCATACCAACATATTTTCCTGACAACGCGGTGGAAATCATTATCCAGTCATTGCTGCCCCACCGTATAGCTCCATTTCCAGAAACATACCTTGGATTGATCTTTCTGGCATAATCCCAGTCCCTGATTATCCGTGGAAATTCCCTAGTGGAGCGAACATGAATATCCGAGGGCGTCTTCATGCCTAATGCTTCATGTGGCCTCTCAAAGTTGTACTCCCTAATGAACTTGTCAAAAACTTTCTGCTGCGAAACAAGGCATCCCGCTGGTGGACGCGTTGCTGCAGCTTTAAGATCTCGATGCATTCGTTCATGTCGTCCGTTCTGTTCCGGATGACCAGGGTCCGAATAAACGGGCGTGACTCCTATTTCCATCATCCATACCGACAATCGTGTCATCCGCCGAAGAGATAGGGCGCTACCAAAAGGGGAACCGTTATCAGTGTGCATTTGAAGAGGAAGCCCGTTCTCCCGAAAAGCCCTTTCAAAAACAGGCTTGGCGCCTTCCGTGTTCGGATTTTCCATTCCCTTTATAGCGAAAAGATATCGACTTTTTGAGTCCGCAATCGTCAATGGATGGCAATAGATTTTATTCCCCATTCGAAATTTCCCCTTAAAATCAGCACTCCATATCTCATTAGGATTTACAGGGTCGAAGATCGGAAAATTATTGGAAATCCGCCTGATAGCCTTTCTTCTCGGAATGGTAAGACCGTTTCTTTTCATGATGGCATTTACAGTGGACTGATGAGGAATCGAATCTATCTCCCATTCCCGTTCCAAAATAGCACACACTTTCCTTGCGCCCCAACGTGGATATTTATTTCGGATCTCCACGATGGCATCGACCATTTCTTGGGGTGTCTGATTCGGATGCGACCGATGACTTCGTGACTCTTCTTGCAGGGCGTCCCAACCTTCCGTTTCATAGCGTGCTATGATTTTGTATCCGGTGGGTCTTGTGATGCCAAAATCGCTACAAAGGGAGCTCATCGTGAATTTGCCTGTCTTCCAGAGAAGAATGAATTGTTGTTTTTGATTTTCCATACTTTGTACCTTCCATGTCATTTTGAATCCTCCGAAATTGAAGGACTCCTAACGTAAAAAGTGTAAAGTATGATCGTGTACAACTGTAAACGATGATCCCCGTCCGTACCTTTGTTGGGCTAACGTTTAGTTGTGCCGCCGAGCATGTCCGCGCTCCGATGAGACTGCCCTGGCGCTATATTTTCCGTTT
>MNYL01000185.1 GCA_001873075.1 Fibrobacteres bacterium CG2_30_45_31
CTCAAACAACACCCACAAAAAAAATACCCAACCTCACCAAATCACACATTCCCCCCTTTGGCCAAGAGCGCAGCCGAAGGCAAGCTCGAAGCCAAAGAGAGATGACAAGCAGTCAACACCAACACCCGTCTTCACACCTCAAACAACACCCACAAAAAAAATACCCAACCTCACCAAATCACACATTCCCCCCTTTGGCCAAGAGCGCAGCCGAAGGCAAGCTCGAAGCCAAAGAGAGATGACAAGCAGTCAACACCAACACCCGTCTTCACACCTCAAACAACACCCACAAAAAAAATACCCAACCTCACCAAATCACACATTCCCCCCTTTGGCCAAGAGCGTAGCCGAAGGCAAGCGCGAAGCCAAAGAGAGATGCCAAAGAAACGCAAAAAGACCCCCGCGTAAGCGAAGGTCTTTTCATAAAAGTACACATGAAACTCGTTTCAGAAGCGAGCAAGGCAAGGCAGCGAAACCGAAGGCGTACACTCGTACGCCGAGAGTTGAGCTAACGCCGCATTGCGAAGCTTATCAAACGAGTTTCGACATACCGCGCATCTTGGAACGTAACCACGCCCCAATGTCTTCCACCGGATGCTGGCGAATCGCGCGGTTC
Source organism: Fibrobacteres bacterium CG2_30_45_31 (assembly GCA_001873075.1). Classification (GTDB taxonomy): domain Bacteria; phylum Fibrobacterota; class Fibrobacteria; order Fibrobacterales; family Fibrobacteraceae; genus UBA1313. Next base: position 617 of record MNYL01000185.1, read on the forward strand.
ACTTCGATCAAACGTTCGTTATCCACAGAAGCGCTCTTTCCTGCACCATAAACAGTACCAATATCTTCCTTGGTCACAGTCTTCATGAAATCCTTCAAGAGAGGCACGCAACGGTTGGCAAACAGGTAGCAACCATACTCAGCCGTATCGCTGATCACGCGGTTCATCTCATAGAGCTTTTTGCGAGCAATGAGGTTTGCAATCAATGGCGTTTCGTGCAGTGATTCATAATAGGCACTCGCTGGCTTGATGCCTGCGGAAACCATGGTTTCAAAAGCAAGTTCCACACCCGCCTTAATCATTGCAGTCATAAGAACACCACAATCAAAGTATTCCTGTTCGGCAATAGCCTCTTCAGTAGGAGCGGTTTTCTCAAACGCAGTTCTACCGGTTTCTTCGCGCCAGGTGAGAAGATCCTTATCCCCCGCTTCCCAATCCTTCATCATGGTGGAGGAAAATTCGCCGGAGATAATGTCATCCTGATGCTTCTGGTAAAGCGGACGCATGATTTTCTTCATTTGTTCGGAAAGTTCGTAAGCACGAATTTTGGCCGGATTAGAAAGACGATCCATCATGTTCGTGATGCCACCATGTTTCAGGGCTTCGGAAATAGTTTCCCAACCGTATTGGAGAAGTTTAGAAGCATAAGCGGGCTTTACACCAAATTCAATCATCTTATCAAAGCAAAGGAGAGTCCCTGTCTGAAGCATACCGCAAAGAATGGTCTGCTCACCCATCAAATCGGACTTGACTTCAGCAATAAAAGCACTTTCAAGAACACCCGCGCGATCAGCACCGAGACCTACCGCGTAAGCCTTCGCATAGTCCCAGCCCTTTCCTTCAGGATCGTTGGTGCTCTGCACAGCAATCAAACAAGGCATACCAAAGCCGCGAACGTATTCGGCACGCACTTCAGAACCAGGACCCTTTGGAGCTACCATAATCACGGTAATATCCGGGCGAATCTGCTGACCTTCTTCAATCATGTTAAATCCATGGCTGTAAGAAAGAGTGGAGCCCTTTTTCATCAAAGGCATAATAGCAGGAATCACCGAATGATGCTGCTTATCCGGCGTGAGGTTACAGACGAGATCTGCACCAGGAATCATTTCATCATAGGTACCGACCTTAAAACCATTTTCAGTCGCATTCTTCCAAGAGGCACGCTTTTGTTCAATCGCTTCTTTGCGAAGCGTATAAGAAACATCCAAACCGCTATCACGAAGATTCAAACCCTGATGCAAACCCTGAGCTCCGCAACCAACGAAAACGATTTTCTTTCCCTTGAGAACTTCGGTGCCACGAGAAAACTCGGAAGCCTCCATAAAACGGCAATGACCTAATTCCTCAAGTTGTCTGCGAAGAGGAAGCGTGTTGAAGTAATTCATTATAAACCTCTTTGAAATAAACAGTAATACTAAAACTGTGGGGCTAAATTTAGCAAGAAAACAGCTCTTTGGGTCTGAATATGAAGAAAAAGACGTCTGGAAATACACGAGAGGAGCTTTGTCCATTTTTTGATCTAAAATCAAATATTTTATGAGAACATCAATATTTTAAAAAATCTTTTATTTATATTATAATTCTGACTAATTTATCTGTTTTTATAAATAATTAATATACAATTATTGAGAACATTATGGGCATTGTATGAAGATTCAAAATATTATTTTTCCCTTGATGATGGCAGGAGTATCTCATGCCACGACATTTTCCATTGATCCCTCCATGGATTTTATCGCAGCACTCAAAGCCGCTCAAGCCGGAGATACATTAAAATTCGAAGCAGGAACTTACACCATTCCGTATGTAGTGGGAAGCAAAAATCTGATTGAATTATCTCAGAAGGGAACAGCGATGGCACCGATTGTGGTATGGGCCAATGGACACGCCCAAGCAATCTTCGATTTCAGTTTTCCTGAGCTGACTTATGTTGACAAATCGTTTGGATTCTACGTGACCGGCAATTATTGGGAATTTCATGGGATTGGTATTACCCGGGCTGGTTATCAGGGTGCTTATATCACATAATTCGTTTATGGATTGTGCCTTTTTCGAAAATCGAAACACCGGATTGGAAATCAATAAAGGCGGAAACCATACACTCGTGAAGCGTTGCGATTCTTATCGCAATTACGATCCCAAGAAGGGAGGCAGCATGGCAGACGGCTTTGGTCCCAAAGAGACGCAAGGCGCAGGGAATAAATTTGTCCAATGTCGCGCCTGGGAAAATTCGGACGATGGGTTTGATGCCTACGAAAGCCCCGAAACGGTTGTGATCGAAGATAGCTGGGCCTTCCGCAATGGAGTTAACGTTTTCGGTTACACCACCTTTACTGGCAATGGGAATGGATTCAAAATGGGTGGTAATTACATACAAGCGAATCACACTCTTTTGCGCTGTGTGGCTTTCGATAATCCAGCAAAAGGTTTTGATGAAAATAATAATACAGGTGGAATCACCATTGAACAAAGCATCGGCTATGCCAATGGGATCAATTTTGGAATGGGAGGAGATAATCTAAATGCGGGGCAATCTCACACGTTTTCAAATAATATTTCCTATGCCGGATTATCCAGCAACGGCATTGCCGACAATTCCACAGAAAAAAACAATTCCTGGAATCTGGGAATAACGCCTTCCAAAGCCGATTTTCAAAGTCTTGATACAACACTCGCCACCGCGACCCGCGATGCTGATGGCAATATCCCCGCAACCATTTTATTCCGTCTTACCGTGAGCAGTAAAATGATTGATGCCGGAGCAGATCTTGGTTACGACTACGTGGGCAGCGCTCCTGATCTGGGGCCATTTGAAACCGAAAGCGGTACTACAATCATCCAATCGCAGCAAAGCCCCAGTGCAAAAGCGCTTCAAAAATTGCGCTATTACAATCTGCTCGGAAAACGAATTCAGAACGCACCATAGGATCTTCTGGAAAATACGCAGAGTGCTGAATTGCGCATACTGAAAAATTTGATAAAACAAAGAGCTTATTTCAGCGATGCATCAAATTTGTAATCATCTCCGCATCCATGAGAATCTCGCGGGGTTTGGCTCCACGAGCGGGACCACAAATGCCAAGACGCTGCATC
>MNYL01000078.1 GCA_001873075.1 Fibrobacteres bacterium CG2_30_45_31
TGGCAAACACATCGTTTTTAGCTACTTCGACAACGAAACAAGAGGCCTCGCTGTTATTGACCGCGATGGAAAAAACTTACGCGATCTATCTCAAAAAGGTTTTGATTTAAGAGACCCCAACTGGATTGATAATCACAAAATCATCTACGCGAGTAATAAGAATGGGATTCACAACTTGTACTCCCAAGATCTCACCACAGGGAAAGAGTTTCCGCTCACGAATGTTCTCGGTGGTGCCTTTACCCCAGTGGTCGATTCGCTTACCATTTTTTATACCGGCTATGACAAAGACGGATTTTCCCTTTATTCTCTCCCGCTCACCGATTATGCAGCCACGAAAGATTCTGTGATCTCTATTGTGGATACCACTTATACCGTCTGCCCAGAGGTCCCCACAGGAAGTTTGACAAAGAGCGATTCTACTCTTGATTCCGCAGCGATAATCGCTTCAACGCGCACCCCTTGCAAAATGGACACGGTCCTTACCAAACGAGATTCAACACTCAAAAAGCCTGCGGCAAACACACTAGCGCTCAATGGATCTCTCGAATTCAAGCCCGTCAAGCCTCTCGAAATGACGGACATTGAATTCACAGGAGTTCAACGCGACTATAAAGGGATTCCTACGATCCCTCTTGTGATTCCACTCCTCTCTTTTGGTGAACGCGCTCCTGATTTTGGTGCCATGGGCAATGGCAAAATGATTACAAAAATGGGTGCGGCAATGGGCCTCTCTGATGCCCTCAAAAAGAATTCCTTGCAAGCAGGGTTTCTCCTCGAAATGGGAGCCGGTTGGGATTTCATCAATAGCGATGGTCTTAATCCAAGCATCGAACGCGAATTTTTCATCTCTTTTGAAAATCGCAGTACCCCCTTAACATTGAACCTCATGTATACGCACATGAACTTTGTAAGCAAAGATACAGTTCGCTACGAAGACCCACGCAGCTATGAAGATTCCGTGGGGATCAGCAATTATGCGATTCCTCTCCATGCAATTTTAGGAAGTGCTGGGTATAGTGTATTCAAGGACGGCGATAGTCTTGTCGTTGGTGCGGGTTATGATTGGGCCGATTTTAACTTGTACGAAAATAATTTACGTTGGACTTACCAAAAGCGTTTGAGTGCAAGTGTGATGCTCTCTTTGGTAGGAGACAGCCCTGAAGAGAATTCAAGCAACATTGATGGTAAAGGTAATGGCATTGCTTTAACTTACCAATTCTCCAATGCGGATCTCTATCGCGCGGGCACTTTTGCAGAAAGTTTCACGGTCAGCGCAAGTGGCGCCATTGAACCGATTTACCGCAATTATAGGATTCATGAAATGAATTTGTCTCTCTTTGGAAGCCTCCCCAATCCGATTCATGACGGGGCGCGTTTCGCTGCTGGAGCGAACGTTTCTGGCATACTCGATTGGAAAGCAAAGAATAGTAAGGATACTCTTGATCGCTATTACTACAAACCTCTTTTCCTCGAAGGGTACCCGTACCTCATTACCAGCGAAGACTATACCCGTAGCGGCATGAAAACAGCGAGTGCCGATGTCCATTATCTGTTCCCCATCTATCAGGATTTCCGGAATCAATTCTGGATTTTCACCACGAGAGATTTTTACATTGATATGTATGCACAGGTGGGAAGTGCTTGGAACGACAACGGCATTCCTATGGAAAAGCTGAAAGATACTCAGTTTTGGGATCGCAGCGTAGGGCTTGAAATCCGCGTCGGAAATCGTATTTTCTACAGCATTCCTTTTGATATTTCCTTTAATGTTGCGCGCGGCTTGGATCGAGTTGGCGTCGATGAAAACGGTCATGGCGGGTACAAAATGCACCCGCTGGATGTGCCCCTTTTGGGAGAAAGTATTAGCCCCACTCGCATGAGTTTTACCATCGGCATGGGATTCAATAACCGCTGGATGCGATAAATAGATCCCGAACCGTTTTCACATCGGGCTTAGTGACTAATACTCCACCGCGCTATTTTGTTTGGAAAAGTAATTTCACATTCTCAGGAATCGCCGTCAGACGACCGCGTTTGGCATCAATAAAGGCCCAGATCGTTTCCGACTCCAGCACCACTTTGCCATCGGACACGCGTTCAAAACGGCATCTGCGTTTACACGAAGCGCGCGCATAGTCAGAAACCCAAGTGGTCAGTTTAATTTTATCGCCTAAAAAAGCCTGTGCTTTATATTCCACATGATGATTGAAAATCATCCAGGTGCAACCCGTGGCTTCTGTGACTGCCGTGCTTCCACAGGTATCGGCATGCAGGATCGAATAATCCTGAATCCACTGGATAAATACAACGTTGTTCACATGGTGATTGTGATCCAGCGCCGATTCATTCACGACAAATTCATGGGTAAAATATTCAGGATTCGGAGAGGGAATCATTTCGTGAGCCATAACAATCTCCTATTCCATCCCAAAGAGGGCTTTGAATTCTTGCGGAATGCGCGTTGGTGTGCCCGTTTTCAAATCGAGAAAGGCCCAGCTCGTTTCGGCATAAAGTATTTCCTTATTATCCGAAGGACGCACAAACTTATAACAGCGAACACTGGACGCTTTACCAAACTCGTTCACCCATGTGGTGCAACGAATGACATCGCCCAAAAATGCCTGCGCTTTGAAATCAATGTCATGGGTGCGAACGACCATCGCACAGCCCCAATCATTCATCATTTTCATTCCACCGAGGGAACTTGCATGCTGAGTAGAAACGTTCTGCATCCATTGGACTAAGACCACATTGTTCACATGATGATTGCGGTCAATCATGGATTCATCCACCGTAAACTCCGCAGAATAAGCGGACAACGGAAACTGAGGGTTAGGTTCTTTTTGCTCCATAGCTGCGAAATTTATCAAAATTCTGGTGTTGCAAAGTGAAGAAAAGACAAAAGGCCGAAAAAAGCGCACGAATGGAAATTTTCCAGAACTTCGAAATAACTACTCATTTGAGCATATTATTTTTTATATTGCGTTCTATGGATGATTTATTTCCGGTAGCGCTTCAACAGCTCAAAGACGTTTTTGGTTACACGACTTTTCGCCCCAATCAGGAACCTGTCATTCGGAATGTTCTGGCAAAAAAAAACAGCCTCGTACTCATGCCCACAGGCGGGGGAAAATCGGTTTGCTACCAGGTGCCGGCCCTTGTACTTTCAGGAACGGCAGTAGTCATTTCCCCACTCGTCGCTTTGATGAAAGACCAGGTGGATAACCTCCGCGCGAATGGCGTTGCGGCGGCGGCTCTCAATAGCCAACTCACCCCAGAAGAATCAGCAACCATACGGAGCGAATTCCTTTCTCAGAAGCTCAAACTCCTCTACCTCTCGCCAGAGCGTCTCGCGTTCGAACTCAAGGGACTCCTCACCCGCGTGCCGATTTCCCTTTTTGCCATTGACGAAGCCCATTGCATTTCACAATGGGGCCACGATTTTCGTCCGGAATACACCCAACTAAATCTATTGCGAGAAAAATTCCCTAACGTTCCCATTCTTGCCCTTACCGCAACTGCAGATGCAGTGACCCGGAACGATATTCTGCGAGAGTTACACATTCCAAAGGAAAATACATTCCTTTCGTCTTTCGATCGCCCGAACATCAGCCTCAGCGTGAAATGTGACTTCAAAAAGCGCGAGAAACTGGATGCCATTGTGGCCTTTATCAAAAAGCGCAAACACCAGAGCGGTATCCTCTATTGCCTGAGCCGAAAATCTACAGAAGATGTCGCCGATGAACTTTTAAAAAATGGAATCGTCGCCAAAGCTTACCACGCAGGCCTCGACGCCGAAGATCGAAGACGCATTCAGGAAAATTTCATCCGCGACAAAACCACCGTTATCTGCGCCA
>MNYL01000035.1 GCA_001873075.1 Fibrobacteres bacterium CG2_30_45_31
GCCTTTTTCATGTACTAAGAGCTCCTCTTTTTTCAAATACTTCCCGTAACAACCCGAACAGAGCAAAATCGCAACTTTCGTGAATCCCTAATATCACGATTATAGTAAAATTTTGGATACCTTTGTGACTTGGCACACGATTTTCTGTCATTTCTTTACACCTCGCAGGCGTTACAAATAGTTACACTTTTGTCATTGTCAGATTTTTTGCCATTCGCTGCCAGATAATAGCCCCCGGCCTTTCTGCTGCCGCGATGCTCGATTTCTTTTTCTTTGACCAATTTGCCCAAATGCTTATTCAAGGTATCCACAGGGATGTTCATTTGCTCTGAGATCGCCTTTGCGAGCAAGCCCTCATGTTGTGAAATAAATGTGAGAACCGCTATTTGAGCAGAATTTAACTTGCCATTTAACTTGCCATTTAACTTGCCATTTAACTTGCCATTATCTTCGGCAACCTTATCTGCATTGGCGATAACCAGGCGAATGCTCCCTTTCAGCATAAAGGCTACGGTTTCATATTCCGGTGCCGGTAATCCCGCCTCATCCATTTCCCGGAACATCCGGTCGATGCCTTCGCCGAACTCCCGTACATATTCAAATGCCTTTAAAAAGGCGGCGATTTTGGGATTTCTCGAAAAATGGACATGGCGCAGATTGTTCAATCTCACGATTCCGGGAAGCTTGCCTGGGCTTTCGATGACAAGCCTCGAATCATACATCTTGATCTGTATGTCGGTTCCATAAATACTGTAGTCGCGGTGGGCGATCGCGTTGATAATCAATTCTTTCCAGACAAACGGCGGATATTGGGGTATCGTCACAAAACGCGCTTCCGGGCCAAGGTAGGTGTGTTCCTTGATTTGCGTTTGCACAAAAGCGAGGCTCTGTTGCAGCATTTCCAGCACGGTGCCTTCAAAAATTTCATCTTTGACGACGTTCATCTGGGCTCCGGTCAATGCCTCATCGCCGTCGTAGCGAATGAACCGGACACGCGCCCGCGGAAAAAACCGTTGCGGAGCCTTGCCGAACAATAAAATCGCAGCTCCACTTATTTTGACCTTCCCGTTGTCTTCCAGGACAAAGCTACCATTTTCTTTGAGGTATTCTTCGGGTGTTTTAGTATAACCGATTTTCTGGAGATAGGGGCGGACTTTTTCTAAATCGACATCGTTCCAATTCGCCTGCGCGACAGGCTTATCCTCATAAAGCATTTCACCTTTATCATATTGTAATTGCTGGCGCTCGTCGAACGACAACTTTTTAGAGGAATCCCCTACGCGGTAAAAGGCTTCGTCTTTGGTCGTCGTATGCAAATGCGGGCTCGACGGAACTTCCATGCAAAGCAGATGGTTCGGCTTGCCGTGGTTATCAACGCACTCCAGCATTTGCGTGGTGACGCGAATGCTCGGAACACAAAAATCAAAAGGAACTCGCAGTAAATCATTAACATGCTCAGAACATCCGTCAATGCCTTCAATAGAACCGTTGTCTGCAACCCCGATCAGCAGCATACCGCCATCGGCATTCGCAAAAGCGACGACGTGCGCTGCCAGATCTTTGGCTGCAATTTTTACACTTTTGCGGTCAAAAGTCTGTGATTCCTTCGCTGTTATCAAGGAGTTCAGATTCATCTTTTTCAACCTTATAATATCCACTGGCTTGTTTAATTACTCCGATTTAATCCGCCATCTAATCCGCCACTTTATCCGCCATTTTCAGCAAAACTTTTAATTTCCTTCTTTATACCTCGCAGGCGTTGCCGAGCATGACACTTTTGTCCCGTTTTGTCACAGAGCAACCTTCCCCGATCACACTGTCAATCAGGTCGCAGGTGTGGATATCCACGTCATCCCACAGGATGCTGTTAACGACCGAACTATTGACCAAGACGCAGTCATCGCCGATGGAAACATAGGGCCCGATTTTGCTGTCCGTGATCTTTACATTTTTGCCGATATAACAGGGTGGTGTGATTTCGGTGCCGGGGTATTGCTGATGCTGAGAATTGTCATTCTGCGGCAGCACGGCGGCGTTGGTCTCAAGGAGGGTTTCCGGGAGGCCGCAGTCGAGCCATTTCTGAACGGTCTGGGTGCGGAACGGGCAACCTGCCTCGATCATCATTTGCAGGGCATCGGTAAGCTGGTATTCGCCACGCGTGCGGATGTTATTGCGCAAAAGCGTTTGCAATGCAACGCGCAAGGCGGCCACGTCTTTGATGTAATAAATGCCGATTAGAGCTTCGTCAGAGATGTATTCCTGGGGCTTTTCGACAAGTTTTGTGACATGACCGGTACTGTCAGTCACAGCGACGCCAAAGCGGCGCGGGTCCTCGACCCGGAGTGTCATGAGTACATTATTGTCATATTCATTTTTCAGGACTGACAAATCTGCTTCGAAAAGCGTATCGCCCAAAATAATGAGAAGAGGTTCGTCGTCATCAAGATACGGGAGGCAAAGGCTGATCGCTTCGCCGAGGCCCTGGGGGTTGCTCTGGAGCACCGTTTGCGTTTTGCCCCAGTTTTGTTTTTGCAGATGTTTCTCTACACATTCGGCCTTGTAACCCGTAATGAATATCCGTTCAGAAACATCAAGCAACCGGGTACTTTCCACAATCCAGTCGAGAATGGTTTTTCCGCCCACAGGTAAAAGACACTTGGGTAAATGTAAGGTGAACGGTTTCAACCGGGTGCCTTTCCCAGCCACGGGGAATATAATTTTCATTGCAATACACGCTCCTTCCTTATGCCAAAACGGCCACACAGCCCCAAAAACCGAGATTCAGCAAAAAATTTCTAAATATTTAGCAAAATTAATGCCAATATGTAAGTTTTTTATAAGGTTGGGGGGAAATCAACGTAAAAATCGCAACCAACAGATCCCGCCGTATCTTTATGTTCTCTTGGTCACCAACTGATCGTAAGCATGAAGCAAATCGGAATAGGTGAGCATCCCTGTTATTTCGCCCGCCTGATTGCGTACATACACTTCGCTCATGCCGTGCTGCAACAAAAATCGCATGGCAGAATGAAGATCCATACTCTCGCGCACGAGCGGAACGTTAGTCACACAATCGGAGACAAGAATAAATGAAGACATGGATTCATGTCCCGCCACATAACGAAATACAACCGATTGATCTAAGAGGCCCAAATATTCATCCCCTTCATACACCGGAAACATGTGACGGGTCCCCTTTTCTTTTTTGTAAGTCGAATCAATCACTTTTTGAACCTCAGAGACTAACATGTGTCCTTGCAGGCTTACTACGGGTTCCATTGACATCACTTCGTCCACAGTCATCACGCGGAGTACATCCGAATCCATTTCCATGTGGTGCGCCGGAGAAGCAAACTTATTTTTGACCTGGCTTTTATAGATACTCCATCGGCGAGAAAAAGCAATATGGCTCACGGCAGCAATGAGGAGTCCAGGCAGCAAGCTATAGCTCCCCGTCATTTCACAGACCATTACAACCCCTGCAATCGGAGCCTTAGCGGCACCCGCAAAAAAAGCTCCCATACCTACTAAAACCATCGCGCCCGGTTCCCGAAGAGTCCCCGGAAGCACCCACTCCACCAAGCCCGCAAAAAAGGCCCCGAAAATACCGCCGATAAAAAGGGAGGGGCCAAAAACACCACCGGATCCACCACTGCCCACAGTAAAAGCGGTCGCCACAATTTTGGCAATCACTAACCCCAGCAAGAAAAGCATGGAAAGTCCTTGCGCGGACCTCATCATGGACATAATTCCAGAGACATAATCTAAACTGCCACCCATCACCTGGGGGTATACCAAAACAATAAGACCCACAAAACATCCGCCAATGGCGGGTTTCAAAAACGGGGGAATTTTCCAGGCGACAAATTTATTCTCAACCCAGTTATAACTTTTTACATATACAAATGAAACCGGAACACAAGACAATCCGAGCAGTGCATAAGCAAAGAGTTCTTTTCCGTTCGCAAAACTGAACAAGGGAACCAAAAAAGTTGGATCTGTCCCTGCCCAGGAAGTATATACGGCAAAAGCCACCACCGATGCAATAATGGAAGTTCCAAACGCACTGGATTCAAAATCTTCACGGTATAAAACTTCAACAGAAGTGAGCGCCCCCGCCAGTGGAGCTTTGAAAATAGCCCCGAGCCCTGCGGCCATGCCTGCGAGTGTGAACTGCCGTTGCACATTGCGTGGCATCTTAAAAAGATTCGTGAGCGAGGAAGCCACACCGCTCCCCATCTGTGAAGCAGGGCCTTCGTACCCGGCACTTCCTCCAGACCCCAGCGTAATGAGACTCGCAAAGAATTTAATAGGAACCACACGGGGGCGAACGCGACCACCCCGGTGATGAAACGAATAAATCATGTTGTCCGTTCCCTGTCCCGCGACTTCTGGCGTTTTCGTAATTTTATAAATCAGCAAACCACAGAGAAGCCCGCCTATCGCAGGCGCGAAAACGATGGTCCACCCCGAAAAGACCCCTTGAATCCAAGAAGAAACAAAATCAAGACCCGCATGAAAAGCGATAGCAACTAAACCCGTCCCTAAACCAATGAGAGCCGCGAGCAACATTTTAGGGAGGTACGAATTAACGACAAATAGTTTTCCTATCCGTTTGCGTAATACCTCGTTCACAGCTTACGCATACTCCAAAACAAAGTAAACAAAAATACAGATAGGCAAACTGCCCCCATAATAATCCAAAAAGAGAACGGATTATCAGGCCCAAGGCCAAAGGGGAACGAAACATTCATTCCAAAAATACTCGCCACAAAAGTCGGGAACATTAAAGCAATGGTAATGACATTCAGTCGTTTCATCAAGGAATTTACGTTGTTGTTGATAACGCTCGCGCGCGCATCCATCATGGAAGAAAGAATGTTGGCGTAGATTTCGGCTTGTTGCAAACTCTGCCTATTTTC
>MNYL01000247.1 GCA_001873075.1 Fibrobacteres bacterium CG2_30_45_31
AGAAATGACTCTGATATAAAGCCAGAGGAAAAAGAAAACACACCAAAGTAAGGAAAATCCGAACAAGGGCAATGAAACCTTCCAAAGAAAATCTTTTCGCTCTCCCATAATCTGGTGCATCGGAAGATCTGCAATCAGATAACCTACAAGAGAATCCTTGCTGGTAAAAATGGGCTGCGACATAGATAAGAACGCGCCTTCTTTCTTATTCAAGACTCTATTCGGAATTTTTTCTCCGATCAAAGCCGCCGTTTTAATTTCATAATAATCTTCAATTTTTTCAGTTTGTCCCAAAGCATTGCGCTCTGACGTCTTCTCTGCATCATAAATGTATACACCCCCTTGCTCAGTGAAATACATCATGTACAAACGCCGCACCTCAGGGTGAGCACTACGAACCTGAACAAGCGCTTCACAAATGGAGACATAGCGAGCATCCTCCACAAGCGATTTACGATAACTCAAAGCTTCATTGGGATTCAACCCCACCGCAGCAGTATGGAGAATCATGCGTCCCATATTCTTGTAATAAGAATCCGTTCTTGCTTTGAAATAGACATAACTTGCCACAAGCGCGGACGTGCTAAGCACAATCGCAAAAACAAGAATACCCCAAAACAATCTTTTTCCCAGTGACTTATTTGCAACAGCTAATGTTTTCATATGAACTCCACCTGTGGATTAATATACACTCTAGGAAACAGACGAGCACACTCCCTCCTAAACACATTTCTAACTACACGTAAAAAGCGAAAGAAAAGTGAAAAATCAAAAACTTACATGGCAAATCCCACGGCATCGTCTAACTTCACAGAAGCGATACGTGAAATGCCCTTAATTTCCTGAGTGACCCCGTAGAGCATATCCGAAGCCGCCATGGTACGCTTATTATGCGTCACCAAGATAAACTGCGTCTGACGGGAAAAATGACGCAACAGTTCCATAAAGCGACCAATATTCGCATCATCAAGAGGGCCATCGACTTCGTCCAACACACAATAAGGTGAGGGCTTTTCCATGTAAATGGCAAACAAAAGGGATACCGCTGTGAGAGCTCTTTCACCACCAGAAAGCGCTCGAACGCCGCGCATCTTTTTACCCGTTGGGCGAGCATTGACTTCAATTTCGGCTTCCAAAGGATCCACACCTTCTTGCAAAGTGAGTTTCGTACCACCATCATGCATCAAGCGGGAGAATACATCCTGAAAGTTCTTTTGAATTTTATGGAAGGTATCCAGGAAACGATCGCGGGCGATATTATCCAACTTATGAATCGTGCGTTCTAATGAAGCCCGAGCGCGATCCAAGTCGTCAAATTGTTTCTCGACATCGGCAAGGCGCGCTTTTTCGGCATCATAATCTTCCATGATTCCCGTGTTAATGGGACCCAAAGCTTTGATTTTTCCCTGCAAATCGTTGATTTCACGACGGGCTTCTTTTTCTTCATACTCCACCCGAATGACGCCTTCCGGCTTGTCAACATCCACTTCCCATTCCGCAAAGATACGTTCGCGCATGCGATCCACATTGGTTCCCAAGGAATCAATACGACGTTCCACATCGTTCAATTCCGTTGCCCGGTCCAACAAAGAAGCATTGATGACACGAACTTCAGAGCGCCAATCTTCAATGTCACCAGAAACCACGTTGTAGCGTTCACGAGCGGCGTCGCGTTCCACTTCGCGTTTGCGGAGTTCTTCATTTTTATTTTCAATACGATCAGCAACCAGGGTTTCCTTGTTGTGCAATTCCTCCATTTGTGTTTTAATGGAAGCAATATCACTACTCCGATTTGCAATCAGATCTTCGTGCAATTTCAGTTGCTCTTGAATGGACTGAATACGGGAAAGATTCCCGGTCATCAAAGACTGGGCGGAACCCAATTCACGTTGCAAATCGCGGACTTCTTCTTCTTTATTGCGGAAAACCACATCTTGCTCATTCAATTGAGCGGTCAAAGACTGGTATTCATTTTCCAATTGAGAAGCCAGAGCCTCTGCAGTCGCTAATTCCTGGTCTGTATTACGTTCTGCATTGGCAACAGAGACTCTTTCAGAGGCCTGTTGAATATCTTTAGCCAAACGCTCTCTGTGACGATTTAAGTTGGCAAGAACGTTCTTATGAATGCCTTCTGCAGCAAGACCTCTCCGCGAGTTTTCTTGAGCTTCACGAATAGAATCCATAATGCCCGCGAGAACATTTTCATCTTCTTCAATGCGCTCGGCGAGGCGTTCCTTGGAATCCATCAGCGACTGACAAACCGATTGCAAATCTGTTAGTTTTTCTTCGGCAGAGATAATTTCTGTGCGGCGACTGAGAAGGCCTAAAGATTCAGAAGCTCCATGACCCCCACGGACAAGTCCCGTTGTGTGTACGGCGCGACCACCGGGAGCCACAAACCAGATATCTTCCGCAGCAAATTCATGGGCCAAAGAAAGAGCCGTAGCAAAATCGGAAACCAAAATCCAACGGGAAAGTAAACGGTCAACGAACGAACGTAAAGGGGCTGCGACTTTTACAAATTTATTCGCGGCACCGATGACTCCTGGGCGGTTATCCAGTGACTCCACCGGTGTACCCGAAACATCACTTGCAACCACAAGCAACGCGCTCCCTGCAGAGGCTTTGTCCAGCGAATCTAAAATGGAACCTACTGCACCGGGATTTTTAGTAATCACCGCATTGATAGATTCCCCCAAGGCAAATTCAATTTGGGAAACATATTCAGGATTTACATCAATCTCTTGACCTAATAAGCCGTCCACAAACGATGCCTGATTTTCTAAAAGCCAGTGAGCCCCATCAGCTCCTGAAGAAACATCCATACTCCGGAGCACATCGACTCGGGATTGCAAACGTGTATTTTCGTTTTCACGTTCTTGCAAAGAACGATTGATTGCCGAAAGTTCCGTTTTTTGAGAATCCACTTTTTCAATCTGAACCGTACGACGTTCTTCTAAACTTTCAATTTCGTGAGCAGCATCCGCAATTCCTTGAGCCATAACCCTCAAAGCATCGACCGCTTCGCGTGTTTGGTTATCGAGGTCCGCAAGTTCATGATTCCATTTTTCAATGTTGCCACTCAGCATATCCACTTCGGCATCGATACGCTGCCAACGACCACGCAGTGAATTTACCTTATTCACCGCATTCAAACGATCATCAGTGATTTTTCGATTTTTCGTACGCAAATCATCACAAGCATCTCGTAGCACCTGGAGCGTTTCCTGTTCGCGCGCCAGTTCTCTTTGACGCGCTTCAAGCTCGGAGTTACTCCCCAAGCGACGCATCTGTTCTTCTAAAAGTTCCCTTTCCGAATGGAGCGCATCGCTCTTTTCTTTAGAATCTTTAACTTCGCCCTCATACTTTTCACCCGTCATTGTCAACGTCGAAAGCGTATCACGATAACGAGCAATTTCGTTATTCATATCATTCAGGGCCAGTTCTTCTTGCTTCACTGCCATTTCTAAAACACGGAGGGCATCTTCTTCTCCAGAAATGGAAAGCTTTTTTTCTTCAATTTTTGCTTCTAAGGTGGTCAAATGAGTTTTATCGGCTTCTTGCTGATGCGAAACCCGATTTCTCGCCTCATTCAAAATAGTCATGCTGCGCTTATTTTCTTCGTGACGATCTAGACTCACCGAAAGGTCCAACTCCCGAAGACGGGTGCGGAGACGTTTCCATTCATTCGCTTTTTCTGCTTGCTTTTCGTATTGGCGAACGCTGGTGCGAGCATGTCTCAGATTGTCCTCGACGCGTTCCATATCCAAACGTACACGATCCAATTGACGCACGGTTTCTTTGCGTTGCTGTTTGTACTTGCTCACACCCGCCGCTTCTTCAAAAAGCACACGACGATCTTCGGCCTTATCTGAAAGCACCGCATTGATCATGCGTTCATTCATCTGAGAATAGGTTCCCGTGCCGAGACCTGAATCAAAGAATAAATTCTGAATATCCTTGAGGCGGCATTCCTGATTATTGATCAAGTATTCACTGGTACCATTACGGTGCGCACGTCGCGTCACCATCACCTCGGAATACTCCGAAGGTAAATCCCCTTGATCATTGTTAATCACCAAAGAGACTTCCGCCATACTCATCGCCGCGCGTTCTTCGGTTCCAGAGAAAATGACATCTTGCATTTTCCCCATGCGAAGCACGGCTGCCCGTTGCTCGCCCAAAACCCAACGAATCGCATCCACAATATTGGACTTACCACACCCGTTCGGACCGACAACAGCCGTCAAGCCATTCCCCGGGAACGTGACTTCAGTCTTTTGAGCAAAAGACTTAAATCCAAATATTTTGAGTTTAGTTATCCGCACTGCGACGCAAAATTAAAATTTTCGAAAGGGGCTACCTTATTTTGAAGGCCCATTCCCCGTCTTTTTCTGAAATTTCCGCAAAAACACTCCCCCCATCCAATGAAACGGAAGGGAAACGCACTTTACTCCAGGTTCTCCCCAAAGAGTCTTCAACAGACATTCCTAAATCAAAAGAACCTACCCACGAACCAGAAATCACTCTTGAGGTTGCCCCTGGAGCGATCGTATCAGAAATCCATAGATCTTCGCCGCCATTCGCACTTAAGACCACCAGACGAGCAATCGACACATCAGATTCATTCTTAATTTGAAGACGCACTTCCCCATCCACAAAGACATGAGTGATACAACCGGATAGGGCCAAAATAAAAAGGAAAATGAAAAATAATTTGAGTTTCATTTGGATTTCTCCCGACGAATACCCTTTGCTGTAATTTCCTTTTTGTCTGCTTCAGTAGCCTTTTTCGAAGAATCATCCCAAAGTTTCTTTGAAACCCGTTCTGAATCCATCGGCGCCGATTTTGCGGCCCCAAGGCCAAAGAAACCACTCTTAGCCGATGAAAGAGCAAAGCGCAATTCAATCATAAACGTTCCACGACTTCCAAAAAAGTTTTCAATATCCGATGCGTGATTGTAACCGACTCGTAAAAAAGGTAAAGTCAAACCGCCACCCCACACCAAGTCGTCATTATTCAAACGAAAACAAGTCACATCAAACGATACAATTCTTGAGGCATCGGGGTAGTACTTTAACATCGCCGACCGGAATCCATGTTCGGGATAATACACCGCAACCTCTGCATACAACTGTTGTGCCCAAAGATTTTGTTCAAGAGAAATTCGCAGCGAATCGTCTCCATCGCCATTAAAAAGTCCGACATCAAAATTTGGCAAATAGGTGCTCCATCCATGAGAAGCCCCCCCCCAAAGTTCTTTGGATTCCAAATCCATAGAAACACGCACATGACGCCATTCCCCTTCGTGGAATGAGGTTTGTACCACAGTCGGGCCCCAAGTAGCATGCCCCCACCAAAAAAGGGAATCCGATTCATCAGCGTAAATTTTTGCTGTTTTTTCCACATTTTGATACTGAATACCACCAGCAGCACCCAAATGATACTTGGGAAGCGCAAGGGTTGCACCCGTCGTATGAATGCTTCTTACCAAAGAAAACTCTCCATATCTTGGCCAAACAAAAAAATCTTCTTGGTCCCAACCTTGGCGTTCTACCCACCAGAGTATACCCAAATCATATCCGCTATTCCCAATCGGATTTGCAAAATAGGCGGCCATTTGGTGACGAAAAGCAAAGCCATCATGAGTGCCATATTCCGAAGAAAGCTGTGTTTGTGTAGGGAAAGGCAAATAATGCATCCCAATGGCAAAATACCCCGCAGTTCCCGGTTGAAAAGCTTGTTGAAACTCTCGAAGTTCCCGATCTCGTGCAATTTCACCCGCATGGTCCAATGAAGACACACTGATGTTATTAGAAAAAGTAGGGGTTACCAAACACAAGAAAAAAAGCAAAAAGGACATCTTTTTAAGAAGCATAAAAGAAATATAAAAAGAGCTTCCCCTTCCTGTAAAAAAAATATCCATTCTTCACAGTTATTGGGAAAAATGACCGATTTCAAAATAAGCACAAGTTCCGTAGATTTTATTCTTTGGTAGCTTATTTTTCTTCCGAAAGAGTATATTTGAAGTTCTAACAGGAGATTTTTATGGTTTTAAGATCTATGGGGTTCACATTGGCGCTGTTGACAACACTCACGTTTGCTACACCCGATACCATCTATGTGCAAGTTCCTGCACAAAAAAGAGATACCGTCTATGTTGTGCAAAGACCGGCACCCGCGAACACCGTGCAACAAAAATCCGCCGAAGCACCGGTCTACATGACCGTGGGAACCCCCACACCCACTCCTGCAACTTATCAAAGTCAAGAATACATGACCCTCCAAGAGAGGAAAAAAATGAGACGGGCTTCTCTTATTGATAATCCTCGATTCTTTATGTATTACTACCCCATTACGCTTATAGGGGCCACTTCTGTTGGTTTTGTCTCCATCTATGTTACCTTGGAATTTCCGCTCTCCAATGCAGTATCCATTATTGCCACCCCAAGTTTATGGGTATGGAATAATGATGATTCTTGGGATGATGAAAGCGAAAAAATCAATAGATTTGGTGTAGCCGCAGGCGTTCGTAAATATCTTAACAATCAGATTCATCGCGGCTTTTTTATACAATCTACCATCGGAATATACCGTGGACACTCGCAACACTCGAGTGATTATGGCTATTATGATGATGAATATTCATATGACGAAGAAGGAAACTTTTCAAAAATTGATGTGTTAGGTTACATGGGAACCGTTATCAAATGGTCTCATTTCGCCCTTTCTTTTGAAGCTGGTTTAGGATTTGCATTCTGGAGCACCTCGGGAGATTTTGCCAAAGAGGATAACCATTTACGTACAGATTTTCTCTATCAAGGCGATGAGGCAGCGGATAACCTTGTTCTGGACGCAGGCTTCTCTCTCGGGATAGGGCTTTAGGGTACCCTTTAATTATACCATTCGCTCCATTTTTTCCTATATCCACAAATATCTCGCCTCAAAATTCTTGATAAATGCCGCCGAGTTATTCTTAGCGAAGACTTTTTCACCTATAAAAAAGGGGGCGCATTAGCGTCCCTTTCATTTCATTTGTAGAGATAACTCAAAGTTCAATGTTATCAATGAGGCGAGTCTTACCAAAATAAGCGGCAACGAGAATTACCGACTTCTCATTTTCATCGACAACTCCCGAAGCGAAGGCGCGCAAGTCCTTTTGACTCACGACTTCAACAAACTGAACGAGTCCTCCGCCAACAAGAATCGCTTTCACAACCATATCGCGCAACGGCACCACTTTCCGCTGGCCCTCTGCATAAGCGGCCTTAGCGGCGTTCAAACCCGCCGAAATGCAAACCGCACGCCGATGATCCTCTTCACTGAGAAATTCATTGCGGCTAGAGCGAGCAAGTCCTGAGGGCTCGCGGATAATGGGAGAGATTTTAATATCCACATCAAAGTTTAAATCCTTCACCATCTTCTGAATCAAAAAAGCCTGCTGATAATCTTTCTCTCCAAAGTAAGCCTTATTCGCCGCCGTAATGAGGAACAACTTGGCCACCACCGTAAGCACTCCGCGGAAATGTCCCGGACGATACGCCCCGCAGTATAGAGACTCCAGTGTTTCATCGCGCACAAGCGTCAGAGGATCTCCATTGGGATACATTTCTTCCACCGAAGGAGCAAAAATAAAATCAGCTCCATGAGATCCGGCAAGTTCCGCATCCGCTTTCAACCGGCGGGGATATTTGTCCAGATCTTCTGTTTTTCCAAATTGAATAGGATTTACAAACACACTCACCACGGTCACATCACAATCTTTAACAGAGGCATCCACCAGACTCATATGCCCTTCATGAAGAGCCCCCATCGTGGGTACAAGCCCAATCGTCTTTCCCTCTCTTTTTAATGAATATAATGTGCGACGCAATGCAGAAATCGTTTTAAACACTTTCATGAACTCAGCCACCTTCAGGAACTAAATAGGTCGTTTGAGAGGGACTCGATGCAATCACATCGAGAATCTGACTCAAATGTTTTTCATTATGCACAAAATCAATATTATCTGTATTGACGATCAACACGGGACAATCGCTATAATGCCAAAAATGATGATTATAGCGTTCCAACAAATCGCGCAGATAATTCCCTTCAATACCTCTCTCCATAGGACGATTTCGACCTTGGATGCGATGCATAAGCGTCTGGACACTCGCTTGAAGATACACCACAAAATCGGGTTTCGGTAAATCTTTGGAAAGTACCGTCGATACGGTCTCATACATCGCCATTTCGCTATCAGTCAGGTTTTGCAAAGCAAAAATGCGATCCTTATCAAAGGTATAATCACTAATGACTAGATTGCGGAATAAATCATTTTGAACAAAAGTATCTTGAAACTGTCTATGACGAGAGAGCAAAAAGAAAAGCTGCGCCTGGAAAGCATAAGCTTCTGGATTCTCGTAAAATTTGGGAAGAAAAGGATTCTCCGCAAATTCCTCTTCAATAAGCGTCGCTTCTAATTTGTCCGCAAGCACTCGAGCTAAAGAGGTTTTTCCCACACCAATAACGCCTTCAATGGCAAGAAAGCGAATGCCTGCGTCTAATTTCATGGGAATCCTATAGAGAAGGGATTAAAGCTCATTTTCTTCCACCTTACGAAAGTGAAGAGGAGATTCTGTTGTTTGTAATTCCACGAGCAACTCCTGAACAGAACGCCCCACCAATGGATCAATCCAGTCTGGGGCAATATCACAAAGAGGCACTAGTACGAATTGACGCTTGGTAGCTTCTGGATGCGGGAGTGTCGGACGACCTTTACTGATCGTTTCTCCGTGGTAAAGCAAATCCAAATCAATTTCTCGCGCTTGCCAATGACCACGCGGTTTTCGCCCCAAAAATAGTTCCGTCCCCTTAAGGTAGTTCAGCAAATGGTCTTTTCCACGCGTATACCAAAAACTCACCACTTGATTAAAATAAGGACCCTGTCCAACAGGACCCACTGGAGGGGTTTCATAAATGGGACTTTCTTTCCAACCACCCACAGCAATGTGCTTTAGCATCTCGCGCGCTTCAGCAAGATGTACCCCCCGCGGGGAAAGATTACTGCCCAAGGCAATGAATACTCTTTCTAATGATTCCACGCCCCTAATATAGATTTTACGATTCCCCCCTATCTTCCCCACCTTAGTGAAAAACAGGGGAAATATTCTAGGGAAAGCAGAAAATAAGCAATAAAGTCATAAATTTTTCGAGAGAATAGAATGCCAAAAGCATTAAATTTATGTATCTTCCCCACAAGAATTGAGCTAAACGCGCCAAACAATTCTAAAGAACTATCCAAACATTTATTACGGATTATAGCGTTATCAACGATAGCTCAATTTTCAAATTCAAGAATATATACTAGGAGTCTCTGTGCCAAGACCGAGAAAAAATCCCGACGACACTACCGTAAAATTAATTTCCGATTCCATTCCTGTTGACACGCCACTACCCAATCTTGATGCTCTCGGCGACCTCGCAAGGCCCATTGCTTTCCCAGAAGACCAGGAAATTAATCATCCAAGTCGTGGACGCGGACGCCCCCGCAAAATTCATTCACAACCAGAACCCGAAGAACAGCCTGTGTCATACGAAAACCAACCCGTATCTTCAGAAAATTCCCAAAGTTATGAATCGAGAGAAAACGCAGAAATGTCGGAAAGAGTCGAAACGCAAGGATTCTCTGCGCCCTCTGAAATGACTTCTGAAAGGGCCGCACCGACTCCAGAAATACAAGCGACGAATACCATGGGCAACCAGCCCTTGCCTTATAACAACAATCAGGGCAGTAATAATGGGGAACGTCACTACAATAACAATAACAACTCCAAATTTGATAAGTACGGCAAACACCCGAAATTCAATAAATTCAATAAGCCTGGCAACAATAATAACATCAATAACAACAACAATCGTCGCGGTCGTTATCTCCCCCAAGATGATCTTCCCGATGACTTAATTCAGGCTCCACCAGCAGACCCCGAAAAGGTCGCACTTGCTGTCCAGAAATGGAAAGAACTCCGCAATGCGCCTATGTATGAATTACAGCGCATGGCGATGGAACTTGAAATTCAAGATGTCAAACGCTTGCGTAAACAGGCTATTATTTACCGCATTTTGGGTGCTACTGCAGGGGAAGATACCCCTATTTACACCGAAGGCGTGTTGGAAATTCTGAATGAAGGTTATGGATTCCTCAGAAGTGCAGATCTGAATTACCTTGCAGGCCCGGATGACATTTATATTAGCCCGAACCAAATTCGCCGTTTTGAATTAAAAACCGGGGATTCTATTTCCGGTCAAGTACGCCAACCGCGTGATAACGAAAAATATTTTGGCTTGATGCGTATTGATACCATCAATTACGATAGCCCAGAAAAAGCGAAACGTCGCGTGGCATTTGAATACCTTACCCCCATTCATCCTTTTGAAAAATTCAATTTGGAATGGAGCAAGGACGAACTCAGTACCCGTATTATGGATCTGTTTACCCCCATTGGTAAAGGTCAGCGCGGTATTCTTTTGGCGCCACCTCGTACCGGAAAAACGGTGCTTTTACAAAATATGGCAAACGCCATCGCAAAGAATCACCCAGAAGTAAAACTCTTAGTGCTCCTCATCGATGAACGCCCGGAAGAAGTCACAGATATGCGCCGCCATGTGAAGGGTGAAGTGCTTGCCTCCACATTTGATGAACCACCAGAACGCCATACCCAAGTTGCAGATATTGTCCTCGAAAAGGCGAAGCGTCTTGTGGAATACGGCAACGATGTGGTGATTCTTCTCGATTCTATTACGCGTTTCGCCCGCGCCAACAACGTGGTTATTCCTCACTCCGGTAAGATTCTCTCTGGGGGTGTCGATGCCATGGCATTGCAACGCCCGAAGCGATTCTTTGGTGCCGCGCGTAAAATTGAAAACGGGGGTTCTCTCACCATCATCGGTACGGCACTTATCGAAACCGGTAGTCGTATGGATGAAGTGATCTTTGAAGAATTCAAAGGCACCGGCAATATGGAACTCGTACTTGATCGCCGCATTGCAGAAAAACGGATCTGGCCCGCCATTGATATTTTCAAATCCGGCACCCGCAAAGAAGAGCTTCTCCTTTCTGAAGAAGTACTTCGTCGCGTCTGGATTCTTCGCCGCTATCTCCAAGATCAAACCTCTACGGAAATCATGGAATTTATGCGCGATAAGATGTTGAAAACAGATAACAATAAAGATTTCCTCTCTTCCATGAATGGATAAAGGAGTTTCGGAATGAGTAAAAAAATTTCCTTTGTCGGCGCAGGCAATATGGGTAGCGCCATTTTGCGGGGTCTTCTCGGTTCGGGATACTCCACAAAGGACATTTCGTTTTTTGAGCCCTATGATGTCACCGCACAAACGTTAGTGGCACTGGGTCCAAAGCGTATCCCTGATTTTGAAACGTTGGCAAAAGATGCAGACGTTCTTTTCCTTTGCGTGAAACCGCAGATTTTCAAAACAGCCTCTGTGGAATGGAAACTTGCGCTCAACAAAATTTCTAATTCTCCTGTCATTATTTCGATCATGGCGGGCGTCTCTAGAAAAACGCTTCTCGATGCCCTAGGAACGAAATTCAGCATCATTCGCGTCATGCCCAATCTTCCTTTGACCGTTGGTAAAGGCACAGTAGCCATCGCCACCGATTCCATCTCAGAAGAAAACCTTGCCCTTACCGAAAGTCTTTTTGCTCCTGTCGGCACCACCGTTCGCGTTCAAGAATCTTTAATGGATGCGGTTACAGGCCTTTCCGGTAGCGCACCGGCCTATGTTTTCGAATTTATCGAAGGCCTTGTCAGAGGGGGCGTACGGATGGGTCTTTCTCGCACGGTCGCCATGCAACTTGCACTGGGTACAATTGAAGGTAGCGTGGAAATGGTCAGGAAAACCAATCAGGGCCCCGGTGAACTCTGCGCCATGGTTTGTTCGCCTGCTGGTACCACAATCGCAGGCATCCAAGCGTTGGAAGACGGTGGATTCAAAGGCACGCTCATGCATGCGGTTGAAGCCGCCACCAAACGCTCTAAAGAACTCGGTTAAAAGGCGTTATGGTCGTAGACACAAGGACACGCATTTTACTGCTCAGTCAGGAAAACGCGACCGTTTCCTTTGTTCAAGACGTACTCGCGAGTGTCAATTACGAGGTGGACATTTGTTCACAACCCACAGAAATGACCTCCTGTATCAGGTCCTTTATTCCTGCGATTGCGGTTCTCGACTTGGATTATGCGGATCTCTCCAATACTGCCATCCTGGAAAATTTACGCAAGGCTTCTCCTGAAACTTTATTTTTGGGTTACGCCCAAGAGACCACCGATGTAACATTCGCGACACTCTCTCATTTGGAAGGGTTTCTCAGTATCGAAGACGTGCATCTTCAATTCATGACGCACATTCTTCGACTCCGAGAGCTGTATCGTTTGCGCCACCAATTTCATGTGAGTCTTCGTAAAATTGTGGGCCATAGTGCTAGCGTTCAAAAGCTCTATCACCATGTTGAAAAAGCGATTCCGAGCAAAGGGACCGTGCTCATCCAAGGCGAATCGGGCGTAGGCAAAGAGCTTGTCGCAAGAGCCATTGCAAGTGTACAACCGAAATTTGTTATTGTCAATTGCAGTGCCATTCCTGAAAATTTATTTGAAAGCGAACTCTTTGGGCACCTACGAGGAGCCTTTACAGGAGCGAATACAGATCGAATCGGCCTTTTTGAAGCCGCCGCAGACGGGGCTTTATTCTTGGATGAAATTGGGGACATGCCCCTCTCCATGCAAACCAAATTACTCCGCGCCCTTCAAGATGGAGAAATTCGCCCTGTGGGGGCCAATCGCCCACGACAAGTTTCGGTGCGCGTTATCGCCGCCACCAATAGAGACCTCAAACAAGAAATTGCGAGAGGAAAATTTCGCGAAGATCTTTTCTATCGCTTAAATGTCATCCCAATCCGGGTCCCTCCACTCCGCGATCGCCGCGAAGATATCCCTGAGCTCATTACGCATTTTCTTTCCATGTACTCCCCCTCTGGCATCATCCCAGAAATTCAAGCAGAAGCGAAGCAGGTTCTTTTGAACTACTCTTGGCCTGGAAATATTCGCGAATTGGAAAATATCATTCACCGAGCGGTTTCCTTTATGGATAATGGAGTGATCACCCTAAAGGATCTTTTCATTGATGAGCCCCCTATTGAAATCGGGAAAGCGAGCCCCTCTACACTCTCTTGGGCGACCATGAATTATGATCAATTCAAAGAATTTCAGAGAGAGCAAGAACGGGGATTTATCACCCAA
>MNYL01000214.1 GCA_001873075.1 Fibrobacteres bacterium CG2_30_45_31
CGGGCCGATCCAACACGATTTCCCAGTGGCATGAAAGCTCTCGGCGATTATATCCACTCCAAGAGTCTCAAGTTTGGCGTTTACGGAGACCGGGGAGCTCTCACCTGCCATCATTACAACAACAATATTCAATCCCAAAGCGGCAGTTATGGCAATGAAGTCAGAGATGCCAACACTTTCGCTTCGTGGGGTGTGGATTATTTGAAATATGACAACTGTGGTCCCGTTGCAGGTTCGAATCAGCAGCAGGATTACGAGAGAATGCGGGATGCGCTACTGAATTCCGGTCGCGCTATCGTTTACAGCATTTGTGCCTGGGGATATCAGTCTTGGATGCCAGCCACCGGAAATCTGTGGCGGACTACCGGAGATATCAGCAATAAATGGGAAGAAACTAGCGATGGATTCTTTCATGGGGTGATTGATATTGTGGATCTCAATGAACCCTATGCCTCCAACGCTTCACCTGGCGGCTGGAACGATCCCGATATGCTCCAGATCGGAAATGGAGTTTTAACCGATAATGAATCGCGCTCCCATATGGCTATGTGGGCTATTATGGCAGCTCCCCTCATCGCCGGAAACGATATCCGAACTATGAGTACCACGACCAAAGAAATTCTTCTCAATCCAGAAGTGATTGCGGTCAACCAGGATTCTGCAGGAATTCAGGGAACCCGCGTGAGTGCCACTAATAATCTCGAAATCTGGGTAAAACCATTAGGTTCAAAAACAAGCTCCACTAAAGCCGTAGCCCTGCTGAACAGATCCAGCAGCACCGCAAATATTACCGTTCATTTTTCCGATGTAGGATTAAGCGGACAAGTACTCGTACGGGATCTTTGGGCTCATGAGGACAAAGGCGCATTTTTAGACACCTTCAGCATGTCCGTCCCCTCCCATGGCACGGGACTTCTCAAATTGAGCATTCCTACGGTTCCTCAGGCGCCCTACAAAAGTGTTATTGAAATTCCCGGTACTGTGGAAGCAGAAGATTATGATGTCGGAGGACTGGGGGTTTCTTATTATGACTCCGATGGTACTAATTCCGGCAATGTCTACCGAACGGATGGAGTGGATATTACTGGCGATGCTGTAGATGGCTACAAAGTGGGCTGGACAGTTGCTGGAGAATGGCTGGAATATTCTGTATCCGTAAAAAAAGAAGCAACTTATGCATGGACAGCGAGAGTTTCCATGGGTGGAGACAGTGCAGCAATCAGCATGACACTGGATAGTGTTGATATTTCGGGAATTATTCAAGTGCCCGGTACGGGAAGCTGGGATGATTATGTAGAGATATCGGGAACAACGAAAGTGCCCTTAAAAAGCGGAGAACATGTGTTGCGCGTGAACATTGAAGAATCGTATGTCAATATTGACTGGATTGCATTTAAAGAACCGATTGTGAACATCGCGTCCCCCAAAACATCTCCCTATCAAAGCAATAAATATCAGGTCTATGATTTACAGGGGCGCATGCTTGGGCAAGTGGAAGGCCAGAACAGTCGGCAAATTAAATCCAGCATCCAGAATCTTGTCCAGAAACAGGGAATTTACGTTATCAGAAGGACTTCGGGGTCAAGAGCCACAGCACAGATTGTGCACATCGGAACGAGTGCCGATACTGAAAAATGATCTGTAGTTAATAGTCATGATACTACGATTTCCATGGGCAGAGGGTTCGACTTCTCTGCCTCCCGATGCCTAATCCCAAGGCATCACGAGTTCGATAGGCTACGCGTTATTCACAGTAAAAATAACAATAGCCGCTGTAACTGATCGAACGCTGAAAACCACTATAGCTTCTGGATTGATAATCAGTTGAAGATCCGTATGTAGTATAAATTGTACAGGAAGATTTATATTCACCGCCCGTAATCACTAAAGGGCTCCTCTAAAAATTGGTTTGCGACCGCAAAATTGGGCGAGTATTGTGCAAAACGAATGCCAATTGACAAGTTTCCTTGTCAATATGACTGAGTGCAGCCAATGACGCTTTAGCGTCAAACCGAGCCAGAGCAGGCGCGATTGTTGGCCAAAACGAGTGCAGCGGGCATGCTTGCACGCCCATTGCCGAGTTGCATCAACAAGTGCGTGAGCACAAAAGAGGCTAATAATGGTGTTATTAGCCTCTTTGAGTAACAAACTATGGCGATGCGCCACAGCTAATTTGTTGCGGTGTCACGCTGTTCAATCCTCACCCCTGCGGGGCTGCCCCAAGGTCAGCGCTGCGAAGCCTGATGTTCCCCCGGGGAACCGGCTTCTTGTTGCAGAAAAGGAATTTTTAGAGGCGCCCTAAAGTACCAGTAACACACGCGGCATCGTATTCGAGGTTCAAAGAAACTCGCTCGGAACGCTTCACTTGCTGTTCTGTGGTAGTGAGATGAATGGTATTCGTATCTGCACTGGAAGAAGAATTTATGGTCCCA
Organism: Fibrobacteres bacterium CG2_30_45_31; assembly: GCA_001873075.1. Taxonomy (GTDB): domain Bacteria; phylum Fibrobacterota; class Fibrobacteria; order Fibrobacterales; family Fibrobacteraceae; genus UBA1313. The sequence goes on from MNYL01000214.1 coordinate 2,433, forward strand.
CTAGACAGATTCATATTTGAAGAATCGTCATTGGAATCAGAAAGACAAGCCTGTAATCCACCGAGTGACAAGCAAATTACAAACATACCCAGCGTTTTATTGATTGACATATCACTTCCACACAGAGTCTTTGACCGCCGGGTCATAGCCGGTAATGTAGGATGTTATTTCCGTTTCCTGCGGAGCAACCTGCACGGTGGCGGAACTGATCCAGTGATCCATCCAGTGGATTTTATACTCCGCCTTTGGCCAGAGAGGTTCGAGGCGTATGGATTTCATACGCTGCGAGGCGATATATTCCACATATTCCTGGAGAATGGGTGCGTTGAGACCGATGAGAGATCCTTCCTTGAAGAGAAACTCCGCCCAGGCTTTTTCCTGATCCACAGCTTCCAGATACATATCGATGGCATCCTGTTTGCAGTCTCTCGATACCTCTGCCCATTCGGGGCCTTCCTTACCGCGAGTGATGAGATTGATCATGGTTTGCGTGATGCCTAGGTGTACGTTTTCATCGCGGCAGATGAGTTTGAGGATATTGGCGGAGCCTCCCATTTTCTTGAGGGACTCATTGATACCAAAACTGCACGCGAAACTCACATAAAAGCGCACCCCTTCGAGAATATTGACAGCGACCAGCGCGCGAAAAAGCTTCTTTTTGCCTTCGTAAAGATCTGTGGGGAGCCCGGCTTCGAATCTGGATTGATCCATAATAAAATCATCGTAAGCGGCAACTACGGAGCGGGCGCGCTTGCGTATTTCTTCATGTTCCACGATGTCATTAAATACTATGGAGGGATCAGGAAAAATATTTTTGATCATCCACTGATAGGATTTGGAGTGGTTGACTTCCTGAAAAGCCCACTGGGCGCAGCACGCTTCGATTTCAGGGAGTGTGGAAGCCGACATGAAAGCATGTACGGGACCGCGTCCCTGAACGGAATCCAAAAGAATCTGATAGCGCAGATTGTAGAGGAAAAGGTGTTTTGCACCTTCGGGAAGCGTCGGAAACTCAGAACGGTCGAGTTCGAGATCGATCTCCTGAGGCCGCCAGAAAAAGCCCATCATCTTATCGTAAAAATGATTGAACTGCGGGTATTTGACAGTATCATCGCGCAGAATGTTGGGTTCTTCGCCGAAAAACATGGGTTGTGTACGGAAGTCGATGTTTTTGAGGTTATAAAGAGTTTTGGTCATAAATATTCCTTAAATGGCGCAGGCGCCGCTTTCACAGGTTTCTGTGTTGCGGGGGGAGTGGGCATTTTCCGATGGCGCAAGCGAGCCTCCGTCCACAATGATCTGCTCTTCACCGGAGAGATCCAGCGTGTTCTGGTAATAGAGTTGTTTGTGACCGTATTTGAAGGCGGTCTTTGCATCAGCGATTGTATCTCCCAAGGAGATGAGACCGTTCGGGTAACGTCGGGGATCACTGTACAAATTAATGGACATGCCCTGATCTGCAAATTTCTGCCACACCGCAGCCACTTTCAGGTAACCTTCGTTGGTGTAGTCCTTGTCCCAGCAGAGTTGATAGTCTCTCGCGTGGGAAGTAATGTATTTGGCAACCGCTTTGATGGGACCCTTTTTACTGTTTTTGGTGATAACGAGAGAACGCA
>MNYL01000041.1:0-2463 GCA_001873075.1 Fibrobacteres bacterium CG2_30_45_31
TTTCAAAAATTCCCTTCGCAAAGAATGGGCTGAAAAAAGGTCCCCTTTTATTCATTAACTGATTATTTAATAATGGAGTTTCTGAACTTTTTCTCCCTTTACTTTTTTGCTTAAATGTTCTTTTTTTCCTTTAGTTATTTAGGGCTTTTTTATTTATGAGAACGAACCCCTGAATCTTGCCTGTCGTTGTAAATGATGGCTTTTTTTCTCTCCAAAAAAGCTTAGTTTTGCTCTGCCTTTTTCACATACCATCTCATGGAGCCTAGCAAGTTTATGTCGACGCTTTTGAATAATTTTCTTTCTCGTACTGAATTTGATTCCTACAAAGATCTTCGCCATCGCTTTTCCATTCATGTTCCTACAGACTTTAATTTTGCCTACGATGTGGTTGATCGCTACTCCGAAACGGAGCCGGACAAGGAAGCGCTTGTTTGGTGCGATGATAAAGAAGAACGCATTTTTACTTTCGAAGATCTTTCTATTGCTTCTCAAAAAACAGCAAACTATCTCGTCTCCTTGGGAATCAAAAAAGGCGATTCCGTGATGCTTATTTTGAGGCGCCGGTATGAATTCTGGTATTTTCTTCTCGCTCTGCACCGCATTGGCGCCGTAGCGGTCCCCGCGACGAATATGCTCACCGCGAAAGATATTGAATACCGTACCAACGCTGCCGATATTAAACTGATTGTCACTTTGGACGATCCTGGTTTGCAGGAACAGGTCGAAAAAGCACTACTTGCATCCCCGACCGTCCAAGGTTTAGTGACAACGGGGCCTGCGCGTACGGGCTGGCTTTCTTTTTATGAAGAATTTGAAAAATGTTCGAAGACGTTCCCCCGACCCAAAGGGGAAGCCGCAGTTCATAACGCCGATATCATGCTCCTTTACTTTACTTCAGGAACCTCCAGTTACCCCAAAATGGTGCAGCATGATTTCACCTATCCTCTGGGGCACATCGTCACTGCCAAATACTGGCAAAATGTGGAAGACGGCGGACGCCATCTGACGGTTGCTGAAACTGGCTGGGCCAAAGCCATGTGGGGTAAGATCTACGGGCAGTGGATCGCTGGCTGTGCCGTGTTCACTTACGATATGCTCGCCTTTTCTCCGGGGAAACTTCTGGAAAAGCTCGCCCATTACAAGATCACGTCCTTCTGTGCGCCGCCGACCGTGTACCGTTACCTGATTCAGCACGATTTTTCACGCTATGATCTTTCTCATCTCAAGTATTGCACGACCGCTGGTGAAGCCTTGCATGTCGAAGTTTTCAATAAATTTTTGGAAAAAACCGGACTTAAGCTCCGCGAAGGGTATGGACAAACTGAACTCACGCTCACTATTGGTAACTTCCCCTGGATGGATCCACGCCCGGGTTCCATGGGTAAACCCGCCCCGGGTTATGACATTGATATTGTTCACCCTGATGGGATTTCTTGCTCCTCCGATGAAATTGGCGAAATTGTGATCCATGTTGCCAATGGACGGCCCTTCGGGATGTTTGCCGGTTATTTTCACAATACCGCCCTCACAGACCAAGTCTTTCAGGGGAATCTTTACCGCACCGGTGACACCGCATGGAAAGATTCCGACGGGTACTTCTGGTTCGTTGGTCGCACCGATGATTTAATCAAGAGTGCAGGCTACCGCATCAGTCCTTTCGAAGTCGAAAACATACTACAGCAGCACCCCGCTGTACTGGAATGCGCGGTGACTGGTATTGATGACAAAGCCCGAAACCAAATCGTTAAGGCCACCATTGTTCTCACTACCGGTTCTACCGCGAGCCAAGAACTCGCCCTCGAAATTCAGGCTTTCGCAAAACACATTTCTGCTTCTTATAAGTGTCCCCGGATTATTGAATTCGTGAAAGAACTTCCCAAAACAATCAGTGGCAAAATTCGTCGAGTCGAAATTCGCGAGAAAGACCAGCTCGCCTCAAAAAACGCTTTGGAGAAATAACTCAAATCATGAACAAAAGAAGAATTGTCATCACAGGTCTCGGAGCGATTTCTCCCGTCGGAAAATCGGTAGATGCGACTTGGAACGCCGTACGTAACGGTGAATGCGGCATTGATAAAATCACCTTGTTTGATGCTTCGACGTTCCCCGTGCAAATTGCCGCCGAGGTTAAAAATTTTAACCCCGAAGAACATGGCATCGATGGCAAGGATGCCCACCGCATGGCGCGTTTTACCCAGTTTCTCCTTGCTGCGTCCAACGAAGCGGTACGCGATGCTAACCTGACGCCAGTGGATCTCGCCGATGATAAAACAGGCATTGTCGCTGGCAATGGCCTGAGCGGGTTCGATATTCTGGAAACCGCTTATAACAAATATTTCAAATCCGGTTGCAATCGTATTCCGCCCCTCGCTATCCCCATGCTTATTCCCAATGAGGGCGCCGCTAATGTGAGCATTCATTTGGGCATTACGGGCAACGCCTGGACCATTGCCACCGCTTGCG
>MNYL01000041.1:2474-4322 GCA_001873075.1 Fibrobacteres bacterium CG2_30_45_31
CCGCTTGCGCTTCTGGTACAGATGCTCTCGGAGTTGCACTCGATTTAGTACGTTCCGGGCGTCTCGATATTTGTCTTGCGGGTGGTGCAGAATCGACGATCACAGGTTTCAGCATCGGAAGTTTTAACGGTATGCACGCTCTCGCATCCACATTCAATGACCGCCCCCAACAAGCATGCCGTCCTTTCGATAAGGATCGCGCAGGGTTTACTATCGGTGAAGGTGCGGGCGTTTTGATTCTTGAAGCACTCGACCATGCCATTGCCCGCGGCGCGAAAATCTACGCGGAATTTGCAGGTTATGGAGCCTCCAGCGATGCTTACCACATCACCAGTCCCAAACCGGGCGGGGAAGGTGGCGCGAAGTCTATCACCCGCGCATTGCAAGATGCGAATTTGAAACCTGAGGACATTCAGTATTATAACGCCCACGGAACGTCTACCAAATTGAATGATCCTACAGAAACCGAAATGGTCAAACTGGCTTTCGGGAAACATGCTTATGACATGAAAATTTCAAGTACCAAAAGCATGACGGGACATTGTATCGGCGCGGCGGGCGCAATTGAAGCTATCATTGGTATCAAAGCGATGAACGACAGTTTTTATCCACCGACCATTAACCTTGAAAATCCTGACATAGAACAGGGTTGCGACTTGGATTATGTGCCCAATGTGGGAGTTCACGGGGATATTGACTGTTTTGCCTCTGCGTCTCTTGGTTTCGGGGGACACAACGGCACAATCATTATGAAAAAATTCAAAGCATAGAATAAAGGAATCACTGAATATGATTATTAAACCGCTTATCCGTAATATTTCAAATCCGGTTGCAATCGTATTCCGCCCCTCGCTATCCCCATGCTTATTCCCAATGAGGGCGCCGCTAATGTGAGCATTCATTTGGGCATTACGGGCAACGCCTGGACCATTGCCACCGCTTGCGCTTCCGGCACAGACGCTCTTGGTGTTGCACTCGATTTAGTACGTTCCGGGCGTCTCGATATTTGTCTTGCGGGCGGTGCAGAATCGACGATCACCGGTTTCAGCATCGGAAGTTTTAACGGTATGCATGCTCTCGCATCCACATTCAATGACCGCCCCCAACAAGCATGCCGTCCTTTCGATAAGGATCGCGCAGGGTTTACTATCGGTGAAGGTGCGGGCGTTTTGATTCTTGAAGCACTCGACCATGCCATTGCCCGCGGCGCGAAAATCTACGCGGAATTTGCAGGTTATGGAGCCTCCAGCGATGCTTACCACATCACCAGTCCCAAACCGGGCGGGGAAGGTGGCGCGAAGTCTATCACCCGCGCATTGCAAGATGCGAATTTGAAACCTGAGGACATTCAGTATTATAACGCCCACGGAACGTCTACCAAATTGAATGATCCTACAGAAACCGAAATGGTCAAACTGGCTTTCGGGAAACATGCTTATGACATGAAAATTTCAAGTACCAAAAGCATGACGGGACATTGTATCGGCGCGGCGGGCGCAATTGAAGCTATCATTGGTATCAAAGCGATGAACGACAGTTTTTATCCACCGACCATTAACCTTGAAAATCCTGACATAGAACAGGGTTGCGACTTGGATTATGTGCCCAATGTGGGAGTTCACGGGGATATTGACTGTTTTGCCTCTGCGTCTCTTGGTTTCGGGGGACACAACGGCACAATCATTATGAAAAAATTCAAAGCATAGAATAAAGGAATCACTGAATATGATTATTAAACCGCTTATCCGTAGTAACATTTGCCTTAACGCCCATCCCGTGGGCTGTGGCAAAGAAGTGGAAAACCAGATCAATTATGTTCGCGCCCAGGCTCAAAAACGTAGCACTCCC
>MNYL01000164.1 GCA_001873075.1 Fibrobacteres bacterium CG2_30_45_31
TGATCGTTCCGATAATGATTGGAACCAGGAATCAGGGTTTGTGGGTTTCAATCTTATCTATGGCCGACCGAACAAAACCATTAAAGAACCCTTTGACTATTTTACTATAGATTTTACTCAAGACTATGGCGCCGATGGGATGTTATTTCATTTAGAAACTACCGGCAAGCTTAAAAATTACAATATGAATTCCGGTCACAATTATATGGATGTTGGCTCCTACCTTCACTTCGATACCTTCTATGGTAATCTTGTGGAAATGAGTGCAAACTCTATTGGTCTTGGCGCTGATATGAATATCTGGTTAAATAACAATATCCGTTTTCGTTTAATCAATATGCCTTCTTTTGTTTTACTGGGTTCTTCAGATTTCAATTATGATGATATACTTGCCGCTAAAGACAGTTCTTATGAAAAAACTCGATCCTACCAATTGAGCACTGGCGCAAATTATAAAATGTCCTTAGAACTAGAATATAAAGGGATTGGACAAATAAAGAATGCGGCGTCAGTGTTTTTATTTAAAACGATGCCTGGATCCGAGCCTCACTATGGTGCGTACGGCTATGATCTTGTTGGTTTTAATAGTACCAACATAGAAGGATTCTTACCTTGGGGTTATACATTGGGACTTCGTTTCGAATCTTACTTAAAAGCGGCGGCTTACGAAGGTGCTGACTTTGAACCTATGTATCGGCTCATGTATTCTCTCGGGATCTACGTTAAATACGTTCTATAGGACTTAGCAAGGCGAGGGCCTTGTAAACTCTACCATTTTACAACTTGGATTTTATCATCTGTAAAATAATTTCATGCATTGATTCTCGACTTTGAGACGCGTTGACAAGTGAAACACATTCGGGAAATTCTTTCGATATCTGCTGATATCCTTTCCGAACTCGTTCAAAAAAATCTTCTTTTTCCGCTTCAAGTCGATCGGGCTGTTTTCCTTCGCTCGCCATGCGCAGGCGTCCCTCTTTCACATCCATATCCAAGACAATTGTCAATTCAGGAAAGCATTCCCCACAGGTAATTTCTGATAGTTTCTCGACCATTGAAGTATTGAGACCTCGACCAAAACCTTGGTAGGCGAGAGTACTCCAAGCAAAACGATCCGCAAGCACTACTATTCCTGCATTTAATGCAGGCTGAATGACTTCTTCAATAACTTGAGCCCGTGCCGCATTGTATAACAAAAGTTCAGCGCGATCTCCCATCAAACCTTTGTAAGCGGGATCTAGAAGTAACGCCCGGATAGCTTCAGAAATACGCGAGCCTCCCGGTTCGCGTACACGCACACACTCATAGCCCATACCCCGAAGGGACTGTTCCAAAAGATCCATTTGTGTGGTCTTTCCAGAACCGTCAATTCCTTCCAGACAAAAGAAACGAGAGGCCGTCTTTAACATGGATTATTCGGCATCCTTTCCGTGACACTTTTTGAACTTCAAACCTGAACCACACCAGCAAAGATCGTTACGTCCGAGTTTCGGAGTGTCGTTCTTAACAGGGGTGGTCTTTCGTGGAACAGAACGTTGCGGACGTGTGCCGGGCAAAGCCGAAGACGCAATTTGCTTCGAAGGAGGGGCATCATCCCCCTTAATCTGCGAAGTATTTTCTTGCAGTTGCGTAGGCGCTTGTGGCTTGGGAACCTGTGGAATTTGTTCCGGAGATACGGACGTTCCATCGGCAAGTTGAATTCGAATATTCAAGATGCGCATTGACGTGAAAATGGCAATGCTTTCCAAGCAACTTTCGAAAGTCTTAAAGCCTTCGCTCTTATACATGATGAGCGGATCTTTTTGTGCGTAGCCCTGGAAGCGAATCGCATCCTTCAATTGATCCATCGCATAAAGGTGCTCTTTCCAATGCTGATCAATCGTCATCAATAATACGCGACGCTCGATCTGGCGGAAATCGGCATCAGGAATGACCGACTCCAATTTCTCATACTTTTGTTTGCAAAGTTCAATGACATCATCCAAAACAAGTTCTGGTGTCTTTGCATTCTTTTCTGCTTCTGTCGGCTGATATTCGATACCGAAGCAACGTTGCAATTCGGTGTGAAGACCATCCCAGTTCCACTCTTCAGAAAATTGTCCCTTGAATACATATTCGGAAACTTTAATATCGACAGCATCTTCAATACGATTCTTGATATCACCGCGAATATCTTCGCCTTTCAAAATGCGACGACGAAGTCCGTAAATCACTTTACGCTGTTCGTTCATCACGTTATCGTAATCGAGCAAATACTTACGAGAATCAAAGCTCTGCCCTTCCACGCGGCGTTGAGCCCCACGAATACTCTTCGTGACAATAGGATGAGTAATGACTTCTTCATCACCCACACCAAACCGGCTCATCAAAGCCTTCACGTTGGTGCCACCAAAAATGCGCATCAAGTTATCATCAAGAGAAAGGAAATACTGACTGGAGCCCGGATCCCCTTGACGGCCAGAACGACCGCGCAACTGGTTATCAATACGGCGAGATTCATGACGTTCCGTGCCGAGCACATGCAAGCCTCCCAATTCCGTAACTCCTGGCCCAAGAGCAATATCAGTACCGCGACCCGCCATATTTGTGGCAATAGTCACCTTACCCTTGTGACCTGCAAACTGAATGATTTCCGCTTCACGCCCATGGTTTTTCGCATTCAAAACTTCGTGAGGAACCCCTTCTTTCTTGAGTAAGGAATCAATCTTTTCAGATTTTTCGATGGATGCGGTACCCACTAACAACGGTTGTCCGTTTTCATGGCGCCGTTTGATTTCAGCAACAATCGCCTGCCACTTGACATCCTCCGATTTGTAGATCATATCTTGCAAATCTTTGCGGATACAAGGCTTGTGAGTAGGAATCACCCACGTATTCATGTTATAAATTTTGCTGAATTCAGTAGCTTCTGTTTCCGCAGTACCCGTCATACCCGAAAGTTTGGAATACATACGGAAGAAATTCTGGAATGTGATCGTTGCAAGCGTTTGGTTTTCACGACGAATCTGAACGCCTTCTTTGGCCTCGATAGATTGGTGAATGCCTTCCGAGTAGCGGCGACCTTCCATCAGACGACCGGTATTTTCATCAACGATGATAATTTCACCGTCACGGTTAATGTAGTCCACATCCTTTTCAAAAAGGTAATGTGCCTTAAGGCCCTGATTAATGAAATGCACCCATTCCGCGTGTTCACCATAGAGGTTCTTGATCTGCATCAAGGCTTCAATATGATTGACACCCTTTTCCGTGATCTGGATATTCTTATCCTTTTCATCAACCGTAAAATCTTTGTTTTTGATCAATTGCTTGACAAGCGCATTTGTTTTCATGTACTTATCGGTGGCATCTTCAGCAGGACCACTGATGATCAGCGGCGTACGCGCTTCATCAATAAGAATGGAGTCCACTTCATCCACAATACAGAAATTGAGTTCACGCTGTACTAGCTCTTGAGGTTCCACCGCCATATTATCGCGGAGATAATCGAAACCAAATTCGTTATTAGTACCATAGGTCACATCTGCAGCGTAGCTTTCACGACGTTGCGCGCTACTTAAATCATAAACAATCAAACCCACTTTAAGTCCAAGGAACTTATAAACACGCCCCATTTGCGCGGCATCACGGCCCGCAAGGTAATCGTTCACGGTCACCACATGTACGCCATTTCCAGATAAACCGTTCAAGTATACAGGAAGTGCTGCCGCAAGTGTTTTACCTTCACCAGTGGCCATTTCAGCAATAGCCCCTTCGTGAAGTACCAAACCACCAATCATCTGCACCTCAAAAGGCATCATACGAAAGGGCTTCACAGAATCTGGAATAAGCTCACGAATCTTCGCATAAAGCGTCGCAGGAAGATATACCTCATATTCCGGTTTACCGGCAGCGAGTTCTGCCTTTGCAATATCGGTTACTTGCTGTAACTCAGAGCCCAATGTCGAAAAATCAAAGTTGAAAGAGGGATCAAAAATATTGAAAATACCGAGACGACGGTCGCAAGCTTCCTGGCAAACGGCAAAAGCGTCCACTTTAATGTCTTCCAGTGTTTTCCCGGAAGCAAGCTTTTCCCGGAACTCCGCACTCTTTGCTGCAAGATCTGCATCATCAATAGCTTCCAATGCTTTGCGAGCGACATGAATTTGTGCGATCACCGGGAGCAAACTTTTGACTTTGCGCTCGTGCGGTGTACCAAATACTTTATGAAGAACTTTATCAAATAAACTCATAACAAAGGATATCCTTTAAAAATGCTCCCTTAAAATAGAAAATTGAAATTTAAAAATGGCAAGAAACGTTGTCTCAACGGCGCATTAGAACCTTCAACAAATGAATCCGCAAAAAACGCTATCGCCACGTTAAGTGGGCAGAGGAATCACTCGTGCCTTCGCCTTTTTACGGCGATGATCTTTGTACTGCTGGTAAAACGTACTGATACTGTAAATGAATATTAAAAAGAGAAGCGTTCCTTGAGGGCTATTCAAATCACCCAACATCCATGCAATAGAAATTAAAGGCAAGTGGATCAAGTATGGATAAAAAGAAGCCCTTCCAACGGCACGCACTGGGCGGATGCAGAAAAGAATAGCAAGCCATCCCTTAGAAGTCGTCAAGCTTATAATTAACAATCCAAAAAGCAACACAGGCAAAGAATGATGACCAATAAAATTCCAACTAATACTTGAGGAATCTATCATGAAGAGACTTGCGTACAAACAGCACAATAAAAATATTTGAGCTATTCCACTCCAATAGTCTTTTTCAAAAAAGCGAAATTGCCGCTCTTTGTACAATCGAAATAGTACCATTCCAAACAAATATTCAAAGATGCGCACAAAAGGAAACATGTGAAAAAAGCGATATCGAACTTCATAATTGGAAAAATCGCCAAGAATTGGAAACACGCCCCAATCTGCCACACTAAATATCAAGCCCCAAATAATACCGGGAACAAATACAGCACCGAACAATAACCAAAGTGCCTTGGGACTAGTCACAGCACTCAACTTCCTTGCACACCAAGGGGTAATCGCATAGCACACAAAAAAAGCAGATAAAGCCCAAGAAGGCTCATTCAATTTCATGCCTAGTTCTGGGGCGAAAGACCATGTCAAAGACAAATGCATCAAGAGAGAACGCCAAGGGTGTGCCATGTTCGCAAGGCCCGTCGAAATACACGCAAAAAAGGCATCCCATGAGGTTGGCATTGCATGAATCCCACTAAACTTGAAAATCAAAATACAGAACATAAGCACCGTACAAATAAAATGCAGTCGATACAATTTGGCGATGCGACCAAACATAAACGGAATCACAGGAAGACGTCGTTCTGGATCACTGAACTTAGAAGCAAAAAGAAAACCCGCCAAAATGAAAAAAAGGCTCGCCGAAAAAGCGGGAGCCTTTACTATAGGCATCACCCATTTCCACGAACTTGCATAAAGCAACGCACTAGACGATGCCAAATGCAAGAACACGATATTTAATGAGGCCAACAAACGTAAGCCATCTATCGCAGGGAAATAAGCTTTTTTCGTCACGACTAGTCCATGCCCGCATTTATCATGCGTTCATAGAACTTACGGAACTCATTTTTTTCTTCTGTCTTGCGTATTTTAATCGCTTCTTCCGGGTGCAAATTAAGAGAGCCCGTGATCATTTGAGGAATGATATAGCCCCACTCATACTTTTCACTCAGCGGTACAAACAATTCAGAGATGGCATCCAGCACGGGACGAATATCATACTTTGGATTCTTAAGGAATCCGAGCAGAAGTTCTGTAGTGCAATTACCCGCACCACGTCCAATACCAGACACAGTGGCATCCAGGAAATCGACTTTATTCATCACGGCCTGAATCGTGTTGCTAAAGGCCAGTTGCTGATTATTGTGACCGTGGAAACCAATACTCTTCGTTTTGATATGTTCGCGGTATCTCTTCACGCAGGCATCAATATCCTCTTGATAGAAATATCCAAAAGTATCTACCAAATAAACAACATTGGCCTTGCATTCTTTTTCTACCTGATCCAGAGCTTCATCCAATTCTGGACCACGATCACGGCTTACAGCCATGATGTTAATGGTAGTCTCATATCCAAGCTCCGCAAAGGTGTTGACCAATTCAATACCTTTATCAATGTTTTTTACATAGCTTGCTACCCGCACCATCTCGTAAGGGCTTTCACTTGCGGGCTTAATCGATTTCAAATCCACGCGACCCACATCAGCCATCACGGATAATTTCATATTGCTCTCAATGCCATCTTTCAATTTCCACAAAAGATCATCAGGGCAGAATTTCCAGACACCATATTCTTTGGGATCGAATAAATCAGGAGAGTTTTTATATCCTACTTCCATATAATCGATACCAGCTGCGCTTAAGAGTTGATACAAGCGACGCACAAATTCCAAATCGAAATTATGCTTATTCACGAGTCCACCATCGCGGATCGTGCAGTCAAGGACTTTTATGGTTTCGTAGTACATTTTATTCTCCTAATTAGGGGACATCAAATCTAATAATTTTGGAAGCTTTGGCACAACTGTAATTTTTTTAAGAGTTTTTTCTTCTTATTTATATTACCTCTCTCGCCATAAAGTTCGCATTTATCTAAATTATTGCATACTTTTTTTGCACACGAGGTTCTTATATGGCTTATCATAAAGAAACACAATGCATTCAATCCGGATGGACTCCTAAAAATGGCGAACCGCGCGTTCTCCCTATTTACCAAAGTACCACTTTTGCTTATGACACCGCCCAGGAAATGGGAGATTTGTTTGATTTGAAGTCCGAGGGCTTTTTTTATTCACGCCTCGCCAACCCCACTGTCGCTGCCGTAGAAAATAAAATATCTGATTTAGAAGGCGGCGTTGGGGCCTTGCTTTGCAGTTCCGGTCAATCAGCCACCATGCTTTCTATCATCAATATTGCTCACAGCGGTGATCATGTCATTTGCTCCAGTGCCGTTTATGGGGGAACCTTTAATCTCCTCCATAAGACCCTTCAAGAAATGGGCATTGAAGTGGAGTTTGTGGATCCGGATATCTCTCTTGAAGAACTCCATCAGGTATTCAGATCCAACACGCGCTGCGTTTTTTCTGAAACACTGACGAATCCATCCCTAGTCGTTCTGGATATTGAAAAATTTGCAGAAGCTGCACACGCCCATGATGTTCCTTTAATCGTGGACAACACGTTTCCAACACCCATCAATTGTAGTCCTTTTCAATTTGGTGCCGATATTGTCACTCATTCCACCACCAAGTATATGGATGGACACGCCTGCTCTTTAGGCGGCGTGGTTGTTGACAGTGGTAATTTTGATTGGGCTGCCGCTCGCAAATACCCCGAATTCACAAAGCCGGATGAATCCTACCACGGCGTTATTTATGCAGAATCTTTTGGAAAAGCGGCTTATATTGTCAAAGCACGCGCGCACTTAATGCGCGATGTGGGTGCCATGATGGCCCCGATGAATGCATTTCTCCTCAATCTCGGCCTAGAAACACTCGCCATTCGGATGGAGCGTCACTGCTCGAACGCTTTAGCCATTGCAAAATTTTTAGAAAAACACCCCAAAGTGAGTTGGATCACCTACCCTGGCCTAGAAAGCAGCCCCTATCATGCTCTCGCTAAAAAATACATGCCCCATGGAAGCTGCGGGGTCATTTCTTTTGGCGTTAAAGGGGGTCGTGATGCAGCCTGCAAATTCATGGAAGCCATGAAAATAGCCCGTATTGTTACTCACGTTGCCGATGTACGCACTTGCTGTCTTCATCCCGCAAGCACCACTCACCGTCAAATGAGCGATGAACAACTTGAAGCCTGTGGAGTCAAACCGGACCTTATCCGATTCTCCACTGGTATTGAGCATGTAGATGATCTCATTGCGGATATCTCTCAAGCTCTTAAACAACTCTAGCTTTCATCCAAAAAAAGGCCGCTTCTTTAAGCGGTCTTTTTTTGATTGGCAATACTCAATTTAGGGCACCTCTAAAAATTGGTTTGTGGTCATGAAATCGAGCGAGACCGAGCAAGAGCAGAAGCGAAAAGTGGCCAATAATGACGTTATTAGCCACTTTGAGCGACGAACTATTGCGATGTGTCACAGTCGATTTCATAGAAAAAGAATTTTTAGAGGTGTCCTTTACGCTAAATTATAAGCTCCCATAGAGCCTACAGCCATCATATTATATCCACCATCCACAAACATAATTTCTCCGGTAACTCCCGCGGAAAGATCCGAAAGCAAGTAATAGGCGGCACCACCTGCATGTTCCGGAATTGTATTCATCCGAAGCGGGGCTACTTGGCGATGAATTTTTAATAATTGTGTGAAATCGTTGATACCACGAGCAGCAAGAGTATTCACAGGCCCCGCAGAAATGGCATTCACTCGTATTCCCTCAGGTCCCAAATCGGCGGCCAAATAACGAACACAAGATTCCAATGCGGCTTTAGCAACACCCATCACATTATAATTCTGCACTACCGCAGTGGCCCCCAAATAGGTCAATGCCAAAACAGAACTCCCTGAAACCATTAAAGGTTTAAAGGTTCGCGTCATGGAAACCAGTGAGTAAGCAGAAATATCAAGTGCTTGCAAAAATACGTCTTTTGGGGTTTTATAAAAATCCCCTTGTAGATAATCCTTATTGGCAAAGGCAATGGCATGCACTAAAAAATCGCACTGCCCAATATCCACTTTATACTGTTCCGCTACTTTTTGCAATTGAGCTTCATCAGAGGCATCACATTCGTAAAGTTTACACCCAGGATAATTTTCTAGTAATTTTTCCAAGTTGCTACGTAATCTTTCTCCATAATAGCTAAAAGCAACTTCCGCTCCGCTATCCAGCAGTTTTTTTGCAATCCCCCACGCGATACTACGATTGTTAGCAACACCAAAAATAATACCTTTCTTGCCTTTCATAGGAGTCCTTATAAACTAAGAGAATGTTCAAATTTAATTAACAGATATTGTTTACCAAGAAATATCTTTAAAAGCCTATTCAGTTATAGGAAATGTCTAAAAGCTCATTTTCTATGAGATCCTTACCAAATTAAAAAGCCATCTCTGAATGAAATGGCTTTTGCTTCCTGAAAATTCAAATATCTATTGAGAAACTTTAATACCAACTTTGGCAAAAAGATCTTGATTATCCTCACTATTCATGGCGACGGTTGTAATCCAATTATACTCTGCAATACCTGCAAGACCCAGATTGGCACAAACCTGATCACGGGCTCTTTCATAAGCAGAAAGAATTTTGATTTTTTCCTGATCGGGCGCCTTTTCAATACGCAATGACCACTGTTGACCAAGCAACACCAATGCAACAGATGCATCCGCATATTGTCTCGCTTTAAGAGCACTAATATTAGCGTTAGTAGGAGCTACAAATTTGGGGATCTCAACCATCTGACCCGCATTTACAGTAGCAGCCTTATTCGCGTGAGGCATGTCTGGTGTTAGATCATCATCCTCATTGCAAGCCAAGAAGCAAAAAGAGGAGACCAAGAGCATAGCAATTAAAGAAACTTTCGTTTTCATCATCAAGCTCCTCTTAAAAAATAATAGCGGTTCAGGGAGTTGAACCCCGGACCTGCGGATTATGATTCCGTCGCTCTAACCAACTGAGCTAAACCGCCAAGTTCGCATAATTTAGACATATTTTTTTAGAAATGCAAGGTTCTAAAGAAAATGTACTGATGTTTTTAATGAATCTTTTGCCCATTCAATAAGTCTCCAAGCGGGCTGCAAACTCGCAATCTTAAAATCAACACTATCACAATCCAATTGCATCTGTGTGGAAGGCGTTACATAAACATTTTTATCACCCATCAATACAATCATATCCGCATGGTAATGTCCTGTAAAAATATGATGAAGATTTTCGACCTCATTTAAAGTCTTTTGTACTTCATCCCTGTTTCGCATCGAATAGTGAGCATCCATAAATCGATGATGACACAAACACGGAGGATGGTGTACAAAAAGAAGAACATCCTCTTTTATACAAGAGGCTTCTTCTTTAAACCATAACAGTTGACTCGTTGAAACCACCCCTGGTGAACTATCTAAAAAAAACAGGGATCGTTCTTTAATTTTCAATTGGTAGTAATAGGAATCATTTTTTATCGGGGGGGTCAAATTTAGACCTTTCACCATTTCTGAAGTAATATCATGATTACCGGAAATGCAACACCACGGTAATTCATAATCTCGCATTGCCTCCGCAATAAATTGGTAAGCCCCTCTCTCTCCTTGATAAGCGGCAAGATCGCCAGAAAAGACCAATAAATCCACGGTTTCTTCTTTAACTGTTTTTAAAACGCGTAAAAAATTATTTCGAACATCAATTCCTTGTACAAAAGCATGGGTATCTCCAATATGAGTATCGGAAATTTGTGCAATACGAAGGATAGTAGAAGAACTATGTGACATTGAGACTAATTTAAACAACAGATTATTATTTGAATACAAAAAGTACAAGCATCTATATTATAGTATGAGGAAAATTACATTAAACATATACTATCCCCATGTTAACACTTAAAATGTTGAAAAATTCATTTCGAACGAATTTTTGTTTTTATTCTTTGAATAAGCATTCAAAACATTATTTCAATATTTATCCCCATTGAAAACGGTTAATAACTCATTTAGTTTTTAACATTTTTTGTAACTTATTAATTGTTCTATTTTTATTAAAATCAATAAGTTACATTTTTTTACTTTCCATCTATCCCCTATTCTACCTTGTCATTATCATTATCATTTATATATAAGTAAAGATATTAAAGAAAAAGATGTGAATTCTTTGTCTAGTGTGGATTAAACCGTTTTATTACTAAAAGTCATTTCACAATTACCTTGAAAAATGGCTCCAGATTCAATTACTAATTGTTTTGTTTTAATATTACCTATAAATTGGGCATTTGATTCTAAAACCAGTTTTTCGGAACAATCCATGTTTCCATTGATTTTTCCTGCAATAGTAGCTGAATTTACTTTAATATCACCTTCTATTAGTCCAGACTTTTCAATAATAATGCTTCCTGTACTTGTCAGGCTTCCAATAATGTTGCCGGCGATACGTAAGTCACCATTACCAAAAATTTCACCTTTAATAGTGATGGAATGACTAATTTGAGTAAATTGTTGATCTGCATTTTTTGCCATAATAACCTCTATTCATTAAAAAGTGTTTCAGGATCTAAATGTTGCTTTTGTAAAGTAATTTCGTAATGCAAATGAGGACCTGTAGAATTTCCTGTCGATCCTACGAATCCTATTACTTCACCTTTTTTAATAATTGCTTTTTTTCTTACAGAGATACGTTGTAAATGGGAATAACTAGATTGGTATCCATTACCATGATCCAAAATAATCGTAAGACCTAAATCATCTTTACTCCCAGCAAAAATCACGGATCCTGATGCGGTTGCAAAAATAGGATCTCCTTGATTTGCGGCAAAATCAGTTCCGTAATGAGTATCTTCTTCTGAGTATTTTTTACTAATAATTCCTATGACAGGAAGTATGTTTGGAATTTTATCCATATCTTTATTCTGCGCATTTTCTTGCCAACCTTCCAATCCTTCTACGTCTAATTTGACTTTTGAAGAAGAAATGTGATTGAATTTATTTTTTTCTAGAATGGAATTAATTTTATTTGAATCATTTTCATAATAAGTCTGCAAAATATTTTGAATTTTATTTTCAATAGAATAGATAGAATCTAGTTGTTCAAAGTATAATGCATACTCATTTTGCTTTTCTATTAATTTTTCGTTTTGAAATTTAATTTGTTTAGAGGTAATAATAAGGGTATTAATTTCGGCCATTTTGTAGGCAAGAACTAAAGAAAATAAGACAATAATCACAAGTAACCAAAAAAATATTTTCCATGTAATTCTATGGATTTTATAAATTTTTGTTTTTCCAGAATCAGGTGGAATTACCTGAATTGTGTATAATTTGTGTTTCACGCTTTTGCCATTAATTCTTGTAAACGTGTTAGATCTTCAAAAGAATAGTAGTCGATGATTATTTTTCCTTGTGAATAATCTTTCTTTGAAGACTGTAATTGTATTTTAGTGCCCAAATGTTCCTGTAATTTATTCACAAATGTGGATAAGTTTGGGTCCATTGATATTTTATCCACATTTTTAGCCGGTTTTTCTTTCTTGGACATTTTTTCTGCTTCGCGTACATTAAGTCCTTTTTCCATAATTTCGCGAGCCGCTTTTTCAGGATCAGAAATTTCAGGACTTAACAATGAACGAGCTGCAGTTGAAGAAAGTTTCCCTTCTTGAATCCATGTTTTTACAGATTCTGGCAGTTTTAGTAATCGAAGAGCATTTGTGATTACAGAACGAGATTTACCAACACTTTTTGATAAATCTTCATGTGTATAACTATGATTATCAATCAGTTGTTGATAAGATTGAGCAATTTCGATAGGATTGAGATCAACACGTTGAATGTTTTCAATAAGAGCCCATTCACCCATATTCTTGTCAGATAATAATTCGTGAACATAGGCTTCAATTTTTGTGAGCCCTGCTAATCGTGATGCGCGAGTTCTTCTTTCGCCACTCACAATTTGATAGCGCCCTTGAAATTTGCGAACCGTGATGGGTTGGATCAAACCGTGTTCTTGAATGGTGTTCGCTAGTTCTTGAATATCTTCATCATTAAAAGTATGTCTTGGTTGAAATGGATTTGGATCAATAAGATCTAAAGAAATTTTAGATATTTTAAGAGCTTCCCCATTTTCATCTTTTGTAATTACTTGTTCAATATTTACTTCGTGATCTTGAATAATAGTTCCTAATCCACGACCCAGAGCATTGGATTTTTTCCCCATAAATTACTTTCCCCCTTGAATAATTTCTTCAGCTAATTTCATGTATGCTTGTGAACCACTACTTTGGACATCGTATAAAATGACTGGTTTTCCATGAGAGGGAGCCTCCCCTAACTTTACGTTCCGAGGAATTATAACTTTAAAAACACGTTCAGAAATGCAATTACGTACTTCATCAGCCACTTGTTTGGAAAGGCTAAGACGCGCATCATACATAGTGAGCAATGAGCCTTCCACCTTTAAGTTACTATTGAGATTTTTTTGCACCAGACGGATAGTATTGAAAAGTTCAGCCAATCCTTGAAGCGCATAATATTCACATTGCACAGGAATTAATACACTATCAGCGGCAGTCAGCGTATTAAGTGTAAGTAAGTTAAGACTGGGAGGAGCATCAATAATGATATATTCAAAGTGAGGCTTCAATATTTTAGTCACCCGTTCGAGTCTTCTTTCGCGGCTCATCGCATTCACAAGTTCAATTTCTAAAGAGGCTAAGTCAGGCCCAGCCGTGATAACGCTTAAAAATTTCAATTCTGTGGGTTTAATAATCGGCTTCAGTA
>MNYL01000112.1 GCA_001873075.1 Fibrobacteres bacterium CG2_30_45_31
TGAGACATGTGGGCGAAGGCGAGGGCATCCCTTCCGATGATCCCGATCAGCAGATCGGTGCGGAAGATCCCCATCTCTGGCTTGATCCTCTCGCGGTAAAAACCATTGCGGAAGAACTCGCCAAAGTGATCAGCAAGGAATTCAAGGTGGATTTGAGCGCCCGCAGTGTGGTGCTTTCCCAAAAGCTGACGGCTCTGGACAGTTCCATTCGAGCCCAGGTGGCGAGCCTCCCTGTGGAGAATCGAAAGCTGGTGACGGGCCACGAATCTCTCGGCTATTTTGCCAAGGCTTACCATTTTAAGCTGGTGGGGGCGATTATCCCGAGCATCACCACACAAGCCGAAGTTTCCGCCTCTGAACTCGCAGCACTAAAATCGCTCATTGCAGCAAACAAAGTAAAAGTCGTGTTCACCGAAATCGGGACCCCTGCAAAAGTCGCGGAAGCGCTCGCCAAAGAAGCGAACGTGAAAGCGGTCGCGATTCACACGCATTTACTGCCAGAGGATGGCTCGTATTTTACCATGATGAATAATCTTTCCACCACCATTACCGAGAGCTTAAAATAGTGTCCCTTTTTATAGATCCTTTTTTGAATAATGGATTTATGCTGAACGCCCTTGCCGCAGGCACGTTGGTGGCCATCGCCTGTGGCATTGTGGGTACGTTCATGGTTCTGAAAGGCCTTGCTTTTTGGGGATCTTAATGACCATCACCTTTGCAATCATAGGGAAAAAGAAAAACTTCGATTTCTGAATTTCAACTCATAAAGGATAAACAATGAAAAAAATCACAATGACAATGGCTTTGGGCCTTGCCACGTCTCTTGCTTTTGCCGCCCCGGAATTTAAAGTCAGTGGCGAAGTGGAAGTCTACGGAGAGGCTTATTATAAACAAGTGGACCCTCGCGCCGGTGTGGATGATTCCACGGGCGAATTACTCTTGAACAATCAATCGAATAAAACGCAGTTACTCCACGACTTTTCCAGCACCTTTGACCTTCTCTTTGAAGTCAAATTCAATGAAAAATGGTCTGGAGAGGCTGCGATTTCCATGGATGATGATAACACGAATCCGGTGGCCGCTTATGATGGAGCTTTCATTCAGTATAGCTTCAGCGATAAGGTGAATCTGAAAATTGGCGATATGACGTATGCTGAGGGCGCCTTTCGCTTTTATGATTATGATGATACTGGAGATTACGCCGCAGGCATGATGGATCATGATTTGCGCGGTCTTGAAGTGAACTACGGGGGACTTGTGCTCGCCGCAGGTTTTGGGGTCGAAGATGAAACTGCTTATGATGTGCATGCGGCTTATGCGCTTAAGTTTTCGGGTCAGGAAATTCGCCCTTATGTGAACTATCGAAGCTATCAAACCACTGAAGCTAATGAACTTCGTGCGGGTGTGGTGGCGAACTTGGCTCTGGGCGAAACGTTCTCCGCTCAAATTGTCTACGCTTTGTATGCGGATGCGCTTTCTGCGGATGAACCTTCCCCCAGTCATGCGATTGCCGTGGAACCGGAATTCAATGGTAAAACCTTTTTTGCCAAAGGAACTTTCTACTATACGATATTGGATGAAGATGCAGCCACCCCTGTGGATGCGCCCGAATATATGTTTGGGTATTTAGAACCCGGAATACATGTTTCCCCATCCCTCGCTGTGGGCTTGCCTGTAGAATATCACACGATGAGTCTGGATTCGGATGCGAGTTTGGAACAAGTGCTTGCTGGCCTCAAGATCTATGTTACTGCCACTGAGAATCTTAGTGGTGAAGTTTTTGTACGTGTCGGGATTCCTTTTGGGGATGATTATGAGGCTTTAGATGCTGAAGATCCGTATGTAGGTTTTGGAGCTAAAGTGGCGTTTAGTTTCTAAAGGGCAAAAAAAATGATTATCACTAAATACTCAAGCGCAAGGGTTCTCTTATAAATTATATGGTTGCAAAATAATTTTTGTAAGAGTCCTGAATTGTCTCTCTGCATAAGAGGAAAGGCTAAAGCTGTCATGGCTTTAGCTTTTTTTTTCGTTGGCTTTCTGAAAGGTTGGAGCGCAATAAAAATATTCGATTGTTACAAAAAACTGTACAAAAAACACGGGGCATGAATTTCTGGTCGACAGGTTATTTTGTAAGCATCGTCGGTCTGAATGAAGTACAGATCGTTAGATATGTTTGCTGGCAGCAGAAGAAAGATATCATCAAGAAAATCTGTTCAGGGGTCTTGATGTAGAGAGTTCCCTAGGGAAGCCTGTTCTCGCCACTCATCACCTTCGTCTTGAGGACAACTCAACAATGGATCATCCTCGATGGAACTCGTCCGATTATTCCGTAGTTTTGAGGGTTTTCTTTGGAACACAAATAAATATTAGAAGGTACCTTGCAAATTCATACAAAAAGAAATATATTAATTGCTAGGTACCTTATGATTTATGAAAATAACAAGGAAAATTATGGAAAACCAAACAGAAACATGTCCCCTTTGTCGCAATCATTGCCCTGTCAATGATCTAGGATGTGATCGGGGACGAAAATATCAGGCGGAAAAAGCGGAGTCAATGGCAGGATTCTCCTCTAGCCACGAAACTGAACAGTTGGGGGGCGAAAAAGAGGCATCCCGGGAAGAGCGTTTGATGAATTTGTTCTATCAGGGAGCACATCTTGTTTATCATCGCGGTGGACATACGCGGGGGCAGGGGCGTATCCTCCATTTTCTGCATCATCACGGAGCGATGACCCAAAGAGAACTCCAAGAATATGCAGGGATAAAGTCGGCGTCCTTAAGCGAACTGCTGGAAAAAGCGGAGTCCAACGGATTTCTTTCCCGGTTCAGAAATTCTGGAGATAAAAGGACTGTTAATGTTTCCCTCACAGAGCTGGGGAAAAGCAATGCCCGTGATTTTGATAAGGAAAAAGGGGAAACGGACAAAAGCTCTTTTAGCTGTTTAACGGATGAGGAACAGGAACAACTGGAATCTTTGCTTTCCAAGCTCGTGAGTTTCTGGAATAAAACTCTAGACGTGGAACCTTGCGGTGGTGGGTGGGGCCGTATGCACAAACATCGTATGCATCGCCATGGGTCTTGGGGGGAAGCATAAAATGCCAGCAAGAATACCTTACATAAATCATTTTATTACGGGAAAGAAAACAACGGGAGAATATCTCAGAATGCAGGAGTGGATGGGAAAATTCTACCTCAAGGATTTTTTCTGCAAGTTTGACCAGATAAACAATTTCGGAAGATTTCTGGAAATCGGTTCCGGCCCAGGATATCAGACCACGTTGGTAAAGGAAAAATATCAGCCTCGTGAACTCATTGGGTTGGAATATTCAACAGATATGATTCGGGTGGCAGAAGAATACTGCTGGGTAAAGCGCATATCTGATAATATCAAGTATATCCATGGTACTGTGGAGGATAAGTCATTAATCCAGTCGCTGGGAAGGTTCGATTTAATTTATTCCACATTTTCTTTTCATCGCTGGTCTGATGCTATCCAAGGTATAGATAATTTATACAAAGCTCTCAATCCTAATGGAATATTGTTTCTGTATGATTTTTACAGAGGCGGACTGTTCTATTATTTGAATGTTAATCGGGGACTCTGGGAATCCGTTAGAGCTTCTTACAGACCGGAGGACGTTCGGCAAATGCTGACCACTTTAGGAATAGAAAACTATTTCATCAGGCATAAAGGTTTATATATGGATCTGGTGGTGAAAAAGGAGGGTTAAATCGTTCGTTACATCACAAAGAATAAACCACGTTCTGCTTTTTTCGCAGAGAGATTTTTCTTCTTTTAGTGGCAGAATGGATGGTTCGCCGTCTTTTTCGATGATTGTGACTGATGGCTATCAGGGGTGTCTGTGGGGAAATGGGGTTCATTATAAACTCTCTCTTTCTCATTGTTTATAACAGTTGCAAAAATTTTTTGAAAGAATGGATTCTTGCAGCAAGCACTGAGAGCCAGTGAGGCCTTTACCAGAAAGGTTGTCACTTAATTGGCACTGAACAGAAAACTAAAATCGCCGCAACCCATTGTTCTATATGGAGTTACGGCGATTTTAAGTATGGAGATAAGGAGAGTCGAACTCCTGACCTACGCATTGCGAACGCGTCGCTCTACCAACTGAGCTATATCCCCAAAATTCGCCCCCCAAATATATTTTATGTCCTTTTTATTGGCAAGTGGAATTACAGCCAGCGTGAGAATAAAATCTGGAATTGGAGCGTTTTGGAGAATGTGTCGTCGTCATCGTATCCAGAAGTCGCATACACATCGGTGATGCCTTCGGTCATACGCGCTTCAATATCAATAGAAGATGAGGTGATACCCATACCAGCAAGAGCTCCAGTGCCCATATATCCGACATATCCTGTGTAAGCAATTCCTGCCCGAAATTGAATTCCAGAAAGAACATTGGGCTTAGGAACCGCGTTATGAGTGATGTCTTGCGCAAAAGAGGCTCCTGCAATGAACAGAATAAATAAAAAAGAAGTGAAAAATTTGATTAGGGGTCTAAAATTACGGAAAAATCTTGACTTCGTCTTCTTTGTTTTCTCTGGTAACCAAAGGTCTTGATTCTTTTGTTTAGTTTTTCATTAGAGAATATAGTTTGATATAAAAAGGAAAAGTTTTATGAAAAAAATGTCTCTTTTTCCAATAGTCTTACTGGGCTTCTCTTGTTTCGTTTTCGCGAGTCCCATTTCTGTGATGGTTACCGACACCACGCCGGGGATTCGTGTTCACACCAAGGGTTTGTTTGCTGCGGATCTTGGTATTTGGAATTCGCCCGCCCGCTTCGATAATGTGAAACAGGCTATCGCGGATGGGGGTTTTAACTTTTTCAGATTCCCTGATGGATCTCTTTCTAACGATTATCATTGGAATGGTGCTGGTTATTACGATAGCACCCACGTGTGGATTCCAAGTGATTCTTCTTGGGCTCCTGGATTTTTAGGGGAAACCGCTTACCGTGGCACAAGCAAGAATAACTGGGGCTTTGTGCGTCGCTCGAATTTTACCGATGGGGATACGAATTCATTCTGGTGGGGGAATGTTTATGATGAAGCGGACCCGCCCTGGTTCGTTTTTGATTTAGGTTCTGCTTTTAATGTGGATTCGCTCTCTATTAGGTGGGGTTCACTCTCCCCGAAACAGTTTGAACTTGCGTATTGGACAAATCCCTATGCGCCTTATCCTGGTGCCCATCAGGCGATTGATAATCACTTTGCCACCCTTTCTGTTTTTCCGGTAAAAGGGCCCGTTTCTTCCCATAAGTTTAAGTCTGTCCAATCCCGTTATTTTGCCGTACGTTTTAAAGTTGCCGATCTTCCCAAGAATGGAGTGCAGGTGAAAGAAGTTTCTCTTTTTCAAAAGTCCATGGATGTAACGCGCCAAGATTCAGTGAAAGTTTTTGCTTTGTCCACGCGTTATGGAGATCATGCACGCACAGATTGGACGGGGATTCCGTGGCAATTTGAAACGTTTATGGATTACCTCAAAAATTTTCCAGAAGGGGAGCCGGTGATCTGCGTGAATGCGGGCACGGGCACCGTTCGAGAAGCTGTTGCGTGGGTTCGCTATGCGAAAAAGAAAGGTTATAAGATTAAAAATTGGCAGATTGGAAATGAGCTTGATGGCGAATGGGAAGAGACGGGTCCCCTTTCTGCAAGGCAATATGCGGCGCGCTTCTTGGAGTTTGCGCGGGCGATGAAGGCTGAGGATTCTACGCTCTTGATCCATGGTCCTCTCTATAGCACTCACAAATACAAAGAGAAAGGGGCGGGACTTTTAGATGGGAAAAATTGGATGCCCGAATTCCTCCGCATCGTGGGTGAGGCCGAGGCGAAAGAGGGCAAACGCTATTTGGATGCGGTGGATATTCACATGTATCCGTACTGGACACCTAATAGTCTGAATGCGTTAGGGATGCTGAATGCTTCCATGGAGGTGAGTTCCAATCTGGATTCACTACAGGCTTGGATGAGTTTGTATCTGAATGGAGATCGCTATGTTCATTTGTCTGAATTCTCTACGACGACAGTTCCCACAAGCCTTACGATGGAATCGGTGCAGGCAACGGCGATTATGAATGTCTTTGCCCAATTTTTGGTTCACTTTGGGGATAAAGGTCATGCGCTTCCTTGGGATGTCTATGGCAGTTTGAACAAAGGCCCCGATGACACTTATGGTTCTATCTCTCTGACTACACTAAAACGCGAAGGTTCCTGGGATATGTGGGGGGTGATGACACCTACTGCGGAATATTTCGGTATCTATTTGGCCTTTAATCATTGGGTGCGCGAGGGATTTTTTGTACTCCCTGTGAAGACTTCGGATACTACACTTGCGGCATACGCGCTTGGCAAAGGTGATTCCAGTAACATCCTTCTTTTGAATTTGAGCGGAGAAGGAAAAGAAATCCAAGTCTCTCGCGCTTCAGGGGCGAAGGGAATGGTGCAGGCGACGTTTTTTGGTGAAGCACAATATCACTGGCAAGGTACCGATACAAAGGCTTTTGCAAATCCTGGTATGGGGCCTTCGGGGACACGGCTTGCGGATGGGGCTAATGCAACGGTCAAAATTCCTGCGTTTGGTCTCGCTTTGGTGCAATTCTCACCTCCCCAAAAGAAAACAGAAAATCCAGGATTTTTGCAGGCTTCTTTGGCGCAAGAATTGGTGCTTGCAGGGGATACTCTTGATTTGACGATGACGGTTTATCAAAAGGAGGGAATGTTGACTTATGGGAAGGCGACAGTAAAGAATTTTGGCTTTTCGAAGAAAATAACCCCCGCAGATGGTGCTTGGGGGTCTTCCTTGGAAGCCTTGCATATTAAGATTCCTGTGCCTGAGAATGCGCAGATTGGCGATGCCTCAATTTATTTGGAAGTCCTTGGCTTGGGGAATAAAGTAGGAACGCTACGCGTGCCTTTCCGCGTGCGCGGTAAATATCGGACTATTTCCGTTTTTGAAAATTACGAGGACAGTTTGAAAGTCAATTGGTATCCTGTGGCCTTTGGGGATAACAGCACTTCGATGAAGGGGAAAATATTTGGTACCAAGGGACAAGGGTCGTTTATGCAGCACGATTTTTTCATTGAGCAACCTAAGACTCTTGGTTGGCCGAACTTCTCGGCGGCGCAGTATCCTGTCAAAAATGAATTAGTGAAAAATTCGGTGGGTATCGTATTTGATTACGCAACGAGACATGATAATCCCGAAGGCTATCATGAACTTTTGGTTATTTCAAATCAGGTGAAAGATTATGACGATTTTATGTATCGATTGAAAAATACACAAGGGCGCTGGGTACGCGACACGGTTTTATGGTCGTCCATTCGTCAAGAGGGCTGGGGCATCTTTATCCCTCGTTTAGAAGCGGATCAAATTCATACGTTTTCGTTCCGCGGTCGCCATGCAGGCAGTGGATTTATTTACTTAGATAACATCTATTTATTAGGCGAAACCGGAAGTGAAGTTGCCATGCCGCCAAGTTTACGCCGCTTGCGGTGATCGCTTTATGATTGAATGGGATCAAAAAAACGCCGCAGAAATTTCTGCGGCGTTTTGAATTTTACAATCAGACTCGATCCGCAAGCTTGATCCATGGCCGTTCCGTGTGACCGGTATAAATTTGCCGTGGACGATTAATTTTGGATTCTGGATCATCGTGCATTTCTTTCCAGTGTGCAATCCACCCTGGAAGACGTCCGATTGCAAACATCACGGTGAGCATGTTTGTGGGAATTCCCATCGCATGGTAAAGAATGCCGGAATAGAAATCCACATTCGGATAGAGTTTGCGTTCGATAAAGTAATCGTCTTTAAGAGCGGCTTCTTCTAATTCGGAAGCGATCTCCATGAGAGGATCATTGAGGCTTCCTTTGTTGAAAAATGTATGCACAAGTCCCTTGAGAACTTTCGCACGAGGGTCATAACTCTTATAGACACGGTGTCCAAAACCCGAAAGTTTGAACGGATCATTTTTATCCTTCGCTCGTTCCATCACTGTTTTGACTGACATCCCGCTTTGCTGTACCTGCATAAGGGTTTCCAACGCCGCTTGGTTTGCACCCCCATGGAGCGGGCCCCACAAGGCGCAAATACCTGCGCAGACGCTTGCATAAAGGCTTGCTTGTGAGCTACCGACCATACGAACAGTGGAAGTGGAGCAGTTTTGCTCGTGATCCGCATGTACAATCAGAAGCGTATTCAACGCTTGCACCATTAACGGATCCACGTTGTAAGGCTTGGCCTTGCTCGAAAACATCATGTTTAGAAAGTTAGCACAATAACTTTTTTCTGCGTCCGGGTAAACAAAGGGTTCACCAATGCTCGCTTTGTAAGAAAATGCGGCGACGGTGCGCACTTTCGAAATAAGATTTGCGACTGTGAAGTTGAATGCTTCCGCTTTATTTTCGTCATCGTAGAAACGTGGTGTGAACAATCCGAGCGCATTGACAATTGAACTCAAAATACCCATCGGGTGAGCAGACGGCGGCATTTCCCGGAAAAAGTTCAGCAAATTTTCATGGATGAGCGCATTTTCCGTGAGCATTTGGCGAAATTTCTGCAATTGGTCTGCAGATGGTAATTCTCCATAGATGAGGAGCCAAGCGGTTTCTGGGAACATGGCGTTAGCGGCCAAATCCTCAATATTGTATCCGCGATAACGGAGAATCCCATTCGCTCCATCTACAAAGGTAATTTTGCTTCGGGTACTTCCGGTATTTTGGTAGCCGTAATCCATGGTGACAAGTCCTGTGGATTTACGGAGTAGGGAAATATCCATGGCGCTTTCATTTTCTGTACCGGTAATGACCGGAAACACAAGGTCTTTTCCTTGGTAATGCAGGGTTGCAGAATCGGACATGGTAATCTCCTGACGGTTAAAGTTCGTTAACGGATGGCGAGGATTGCTTTGTACAAGTTATCAAATAATTGCGGTAACTTGTCTGTAGGCACTGCAGAAAAGGCAAGACGAATAAGTCCAGAGAGGACAATGACGCCCGTGCTGTAATTCGCAAGGAGTTCTTTACGAACAGCATCGGCCTCTACGCCTTTCGGTTGAACACACATAAAATAACCGCTATTGAAGGGCATGGGTTCAAAGGCTTCTCTATACTCTGGGTGGCTTGCAAGTACTTGCTTAATGACATCGTAGCGTTTTTTTAGCGTTTCGTACTTCAGCTTCTTTTCTTCGTGGTATTCGGGGCTATTGTATGCTTGAAGCAAAATCTTTTGAGAAATGCTCGGTGCATTGGAAATGTTGCCACGAACTACTCCTGCCGCTTTTTGTTCTAAAGCTTTGAGCTGGAGAGCTGTTGCCCCTTTGAATCCGAAAGAGATAAAGCCTACGCGGAAACCCCAGACATAATCCTCTTTGGTCGGACCATCCATTTTGACTGCAAGAAGATTTTCGTGAGCGTCCACCAATTTTGTGAATAAAGATTCGAGAAAAATTCCCTTTTCATACACCAATCCAAAGTAGGCATCATCGAGAAGTGCGACAACCTGGTTGCCCTCTTGAGCGGCTTTGGTGAGGACTTGGACGATTGCTTTTGCTTCTTCTTCGGTGGCCGTATAACCCGTGGGGTTATTGGGGAAATTTAACAGAAGAACCTTCTTGCCTTTCTTACCATTGAATAAAGCTTTTTCCAAGGCCTCTACATCGAAGCCGCCATTCTTAAAGGTATTGTAGGTGACGATTTTAGCACCATAGGCATTTTCAAAAATGAGTTCATAATTATCCCAATACAAATCGGGGATAATCACTTCGTCGCCTTCGTCTAGGAACAGATAGCCTGCACAGGAAATGGCATGAGTGAGAGCGGCGGTGACAACAGGGTTAGAGAATGATTTACTGGCCAAGCTTGGGTTCTTGATGCAAATCTGATTTTTCCAGGCCTCACGGAGTTGTGGGTCGCCGAAACTGGGCGCATAAAGGAAACTGGACTTAGGAAGGTTCAGCGCTTTTTGCACGCAGGGGAGCGTGAGAGGAGACCCATCGTCTTCAAGAGCGGTGCCGATGGTTGCGTTGATGGCAGAACCTTTAGCTTCAGCACTTTGGCCGAGTATTCCTTTGCTGGGGAAAAAGATGGCTTTGCCAGCGGCGGAAAGCATTTGCAGAACGGTGGCCCCGTTGGTGGAGAGATCTGCGTTGAGGGCTTCTGCAAGAGGATTGAGATTCATTTTTTTTAATCCTGAATAAAAATTGTTCAAAACAGCGAAAAAATAGAAAAAAAGGCCCCCTTTGCAGAGGGTTCGACCTCAAAAAATAAAAATTAAATAGGGTGGGTGCTTTCTGTTGCGGTAGCTTTGATTCGTCGTTTGAGTTCCTGGTTCAAAGGCCAGAAAATGATCATATAAAGAGTGACCCCGATGGCGAGAACCAACCAGTGATTAAGTTTTCCCATGGTTTCTGCATAACGCATGGAAATCCACATAACGGGTGCAGCGATTAGAAACAGGGGAAGTTGACGGCACTGATCCCCCAAAGAATGCCTAGATTCGTAGCTAACGACCGAATTCATCATGGGGAAGCTTGTCGCAAAGCCCCCCATGATTTTCTTAACCATCATCAATCCCGTAATGACTAATGCCACTACAGGCGCCTTGATGTAGACAGGAAGCGGTGTTTTGTAGTGCTTTCCTGGCTCGTACGTTTGGGTTTGGAACAAAACCAGTCCGAGTACAAAATTGAGGGCACATACAAAAAAGAAAAAGCCTTCTCCTTCGGGGCAGAGGGGAAGCAGAAAGGCCCCCAAAATGACAAAAATGAAAATGCCTACAGCAATGGAAAGGATTATCGGTAGATGGGCTTTGTAGGTGAGAATGCGGACAACGTGGACATAGAGGAGACAAAGCAAGGCCCCACCGGCATTCGCGGCTCCGATAGGGAGCCCAATGGCGATGTAGGCGAATCCGAATGGGATAGGGACGGTTGCTGTCACGGCCTTGAGTTGGGGGTCATGAAGGTAGGCGCTGAAGGTGCCAAGGGCTGTCACTACGAATATCAGCAGGTAATCGTAAAATTCGAAGGCCAGGTGGAGATGCCCAAACATGCGGCCAAAGGTAAAAAAAAGTGCTTAAAAAGCAGTGATTGGAACAAAAACGTACGGAATGTATTTCTAAATAAGCTAAATTACCGCCCAGTAGTTGCATTTTGCCTGAACGTATGCAAATCGGTTCGCCACCGTGTGCGGCATTCGCGAAGGTACAAGTAATTGTTACATCATAAACCATAAAGGAAATGGACAGCAAATGGCTACCATTACGAAAGAAAAGTCAGCAGAACTCACCGCCAAGTTTGGCGCTAACGAACAAGACACCGGCTCCGTCCGCGTCCAGGTTGCGATCCTCACGGAGAAGATCAAGAACTTGACCGAGCATGCCAAGACACATCGCAAGGATTTTCATTCCCTTCGTGGTTTGACGGCGATGGTTGCGAAGCGCAAGACGTTGCTCAAATTTTATGCCTCTAACGACATCGACGGCTATCGCGCCATCATTAAGGAACTCGGCATTCGCGGGTAATTAGGAGAAACATGGCTGAATACAAAATGTTAAAAGCCGAAGAAGCGACAGTAACGCTTCCCGATGGTCGTACCGTCCGTTTAGAAACGGGTCGTATGGCCAAACAGGCTTCTGGATCCGCTATCATTCAGATGGGCGATGCTTTATTGCTTGCGACTGTCTGTTTTGGACCTGAAAAAGAAGGGGATTTTTTCCCTCTCACAGTGGAATATCGTGAAAAGGCTTATGCTGCGGGTCGCCTCCCCGGTGGTTACAACAAGCGTGAAGGGGGTCGTCCGTCCGATGATGAAACTCTCATTGCTCGGGTGATTGACCGTCCGATTCGTCCGATGTTTCCTGAAAACTTCAAACGTGAAGTCCAGGTCATCGTTCAGGTTCTTTCCGCCGATAAGAATTACGCTCCCGATGTTCTCGGCGTCAGCGCCGCTTCTTTGGCGATTGGTCTTTCTGAATTGCCTTTCGAAGAACAAGTCGCTTGCGTTCGCGTTGCCGTTATTGATGGCAAGACGATTGTGAATCCTAGCTATGAAGAAGTGGCTATTGCGGATTTGGATCTTATGATTGCGGGTACCGCGGCTTCCGTCTGCATGGTGGAAGGCGGCGCCTATGAAGTCTCTGAAGAACTCATGATTGAGGCGATTCTCGCGGGTCATGAGGCTATTAAGCTTCTTTGTAAGGCCCAACAGCAGTTGGTGGATCGTTGTTCCAAACCGAAAATGGTTCTCGCTCCGAAGAATGTGGGCGAAGCTCATGAAACCTTGGTGAAGACAATTAAAGAAGTCATCTTTGATGAACTTTATGCGACGCTTCACACACCGATGGTCAAGAGTCAGCACTATCCGGCGATGGCCGCTCTCGAAGAGAAAGCCCTTGCGGATGCTCGTGTGACGGCGATTGTCGGTGAAGATGAACAGCTTCATGCAGATGCCAAGGAAATTTTCCACGATCTCGAACGCCACACCATGCGCGAAATGATTCTCAACGAAGGGACTCGTATTGATGGTCGTAAGACCACCGAAGTACGTCCGATTGAAATTCAACTCGGTGTGCTCCCTCGCGCTCATGGTTCTGCGCTTTTCCAGCGCGGTGAAACCCAAGGTCTCGTGATTTGCACTCTCGGCACTAAATCCGACGAGCAACGTTACGAAAATCTTCAGGGTGACGGCACCAAGAACTACATGCTTCATTATAACTTCCCGCCGTTCTGTGTCGGTGAGTGCAAGAAGCTTGGTCTTTCCCGCCGTG
>MNYL01000227.1 GCA_001873075.1 Fibrobacteres bacterium CG2_30_45_31
CTCTGCAAGAGTATGGGCGGTTGTTTGAGTAGACATATACTGAACTCCCTTTACAAATTAAACCTTTAGGAAATAATCAGCGCCGCAACATAGGCCGCATAAAGACCTATAAAGATCGCGCCTTCCCGCCGATCCAGACGGCGCCCTTTCCCTGTGAAAATAAAAATGAAAAGCAAAATACTTGCCGCAATATTCGCCAGCATATCAAAATTCGAGATTTGTTGAATAAACACAGGGTTGATCACCGCAGAAAGCCCGAGAATAAAGAAAACATTAAAGATATTGGAGCCCACAATATTTCCAATGGCAATATCCACATTCTTTTTCCGCGCGGCAATCACGGAGGTCGCAAGTTCCGGCAAAGAAGTCCCGATAGATACAATAGTGATCGCAATGATTCTTTCCGAAATGCCGAAGCTCTGGGCGAGATCCGTCGCAAACGTAACGATGATCTTACCTCCCAATACGAGTAACAGCAAACCAGCGATTATGAGCATCACGGATTGGCCGACGAAATAATTTTTTACCGCTATTGCTTCATCCACAATTTTGCCAGATCTAGATAATACAATATTATAAGCGAGGAAAATGATAAAAAAGGCCAGCATAACCAACCCATCAATCCGAGAAAGTACGGATACATTCGCCCTGTCAATAAAAATATCGTTAGCAAGCACAAGCACTATGATTGCTGACAGTAAAGAGAGTGGCACCTCGATCCACGTGGTTGTTTTTCGCACAGCAAGTGGATAAATAAGAGCTGAAATACCTAAAATACCGAGCACATTGAAAATATTACTACCCATCGCATTGCCTAAGACTATTGCGCTATCCCCGGAAACAGAAGCAAAAACATTCACGATCATTTCTGGAGCCGACGTACCAAAAGCCACAACGGTAAGCCCTATGACGATATTGGGAACATTCATTTTTTTTGCCAAAGAGGAAGCTCCATCCACAAGGATGTTCGCGCCATAGATCAGAGGGATGAAACCCAAGAGAAGTAATAAAAGATCAATCATAATTCCTCAATTTGATGGATGGTATCTGTGTTCAAAATACATTTACAGGAGCATAAAAAAAGTAGCACACGAATTTTTGTCGCGTGCTACTGTCAAAATTTCAAAAGTCTGATTCAAATACTGAAAAAAGCTAGCGGTCTTCGGTGCCATCGATAAGCGTATAATCTTTAATGATGCGTTCTTCCGGCTGTTCTTTGCCCACAAGAACCCGGCACCAACTTTCCACAATCAAAGCGACTTTGCCTCCTGGCCCATTTTCTAGGTGATAAGCAATGCCATTGATTAAACCGGGAACATCAAACCAGGCCTTTTCTTTTGCAGACTGAGCGATATCCATTAAACTCGGTAACTCCACGTTCGCTTGACGCACCAGCTTGGAAGCCCTTTCCAAAATAAGCGAATGGAACTTCTTCTGTATCGCGATGATTGTTTCTTCTGGAATCATTGTATACCCCACTTGCCTATTCGTGAATATTACCTGTAACTATGCAAAAGATATATCTAAATGAATGTTTATGCAATAAGAAGAAACTTCAAACGGGATCATTTTACCCATTCCTTACCTTAATTTTTCTCTTTTTCAATTTAAGAGTGATCTTTATCTCATCAATCACGCGCTAATTTTACTGGTAATTCATATTGACCCATAAATTACCATTCACTTCTGAAAAACCACACGCGAGCTCGGAATAATCAGCATTACTCATATTGATGTAGTGTCCATGGGCACTATAGGGTTCACCAGGACCCTCATCCCACATACTTTGCATACAACTGCGAAGCACTTGAACATGAGAAGCAATGGAAGAATCAGTGGGCCAACCTGGACAAGTATTTTGTGCATACTCTCCACAAGAACCAAAGGAACCATGAGCCCCAGCACCACTTTGGTCCGCTAGAGCCTCTGAATCCGCACACGCCTCTCCTCTCGTCCAACGCCCCAAAGCAGAGACACTCAATTCTGCCCGTCGATCATTATTAAAGTTCATACATTCCAATCGAAGTGTCTCCAATAAGTCCGTAGAAGTGGTAGATGAAGAAGTGGGGGCCTCTGAAAAAATGGAAGAACTCGATGCACTCAAAGTTTCAGAGGATTGAGGATCGGTATTTGCGGATAAAGAGGAAGAGTCGCTACAAGCGATGAAGATTGAGATAAAAAGCATCTTGGTTAAAAGTTGTATTTTTTTCATTGTTGCCTCTCACGCATAGGTGCTTCAAGAATTAATTCGGCGACTGGATAATCCAAAGCCCAAAATCATTGCAGCAAGAAGCGAAAGTGAAGCCCCCACAGCAAAAGGAACCGCAGGTCCAAAACCATTCCACAAGAAGCCTGCAATAATACTTGCAGGGAGGAGCGCCACTCCCACAATCGTTGAGTGGAGCCCAAGCATGGTGCCCTTTAATTCCTTAGGTGCAATTTCCGCGATAAAAGCGCGTTCCACCCCGGCAGTCATCGCAGTAAAAAATCCGTAGAGCACAAATGCAGAAACAATCATGGTCTTGCTGTCAGCCCAAGCAAAGGCCGCATACACCACAGCAAAAATGAAATAACCCATCACCAGTACTTTTTTGCGGCCTATCTGATCCGATACTTTTCCCATAGGCAGGGCCAACGCAGAAGATACCACATTATAAAGAAAATAAAGGAGAATCACAGAAGCGGTATCAAAGCCCTCATCACTCGCACGGAGAATCAGAAATGCATTAGATGAATTACCGAGAGTAAAGAGAAAAACCACAATCAAATAGAGTTTGAGACGCGAATCCAAAGTTTTCAGGCCTTGAAAAACATGGAGCGGCGGAGCATTTACAACCCTAATTTTCTTTGTTTCTTTAATAAAAGCAAACATCAAAAGAGAAAGAACCGCCGGAATACAAGAAAGAAGAAATAAATTCTGGAAATCGTAATCTCCCTTCCAAGCCGTAAATATAAAGAAGGCGATAAGAATACCGACAGCCGAGCCCGCCATATCCAGCATCTTATGCAAACCAAAGGAAAAACCAAGCCGGTTAGCATCGCTACTTTCGCTCACAAGTACATCTCTTGGTGCAGTTCGGATGCCTTTGCCAAAACGATCCGTCACGCGCCCCACCAAAATACCCACCCATGAAGTCGCAAAAATCAAAAGAATTTTGTAAACAAGACCACTCGCATATCCTAAGAACGCTAACGGTTTCTTTTTCTGATACTTGTCGCTGAAATATCCACTAAAAACTTTCAGAAGAGCGGCAAGACTTTCAGCAATGCCTTCGATAACGCCGACCAAAGCAGGCGTCGCCCCAAAAACCGAGGTAAGATAAAGCGGAATCAGCGGATACACCATCTCAGTGCTCATATCCGCAAAAAAACTCACTAAACCTATGAGAAAAACGTTGCTCATGCAGGGGCCTTCTTTGTTTTCTTTTTTTGGGGCTTGGGCAATTCTTTACAAGTTATTTTGATCAG
>MNYL01000167.1 GCA_001873075.1 Fibrobacteres bacterium CG2_30_45_31
AATAAAAAATTCACAATCGTAGAGCCAAACACATTCCACAATTTATCGGCAATGAAAAAACTGAGAATTCCAAGACAAAAACCACCGACTACATCCGAAAGCCAGTGCACTCCAAAATAGACCCGCAATAAGCCCCAAGTCAAAGGCAGAAGCACCATGATCCAACCCACCTCTGGAGCAAAAGCGCACACCGTTGCTGCAATAGCAAGATTATTCATTGTGTGACCCGAAGGGAAACTGTATTTATCGAGAGGCGCAATAAGAGACTTCACCTCATCGATAACGTCAAAAGGACGACGACGATGAATACACAATTTAATGACCCAGTAAAGGGTGAGGCACACCAACAAGGAGATAAGCACTTGAATCACAATTTTTGAGAAAAAGACCCCGCCGTAACGAATCAACACATAAGCAATCACCAAACTCCAAATGTAACCGTCGCCCATTCGTGTATAAAAACGAAAAAGAGAATCTATTCTTTTTGAAAAACGATGAGCTAACCAGTAACGGGTAACGCGCTCGTCAAGTTGGGTAATCCATATAAACATGCTTTAAATGTAATAAAACAGTGATTTTTCAAAATTAAATTCATAAGAATTAATAACTTTGTGTAGCAAGGCGACCCAGTTAATACCAAAGTATTGCGAGATTACTGGTTCCCTCACCGCCACTTTTGACTTGTTAGAGACCCACGTCTAAAACACATTTTTTTTTGATTTCAAAAAGGTCTATTATGCGTGTTCTAGTTCTCAACTGTGGAAGTTCTTCCGTAAAATTTGCGGTCATTGACACGGCGACCCATGAAGCCATTTCTAGCGGTTTGGTCGAAAATATCGGAGTCAACGGTCACATCAAGGCCCAAGGCCCCACAAGTAAAATCGATACCATGATCGACGCCCCCACTCATGTGGAAGCGATCGCTGCCATGCAAGACTTTTTAAAGACTGAAAATCTGATTGATACCATTGAGGCGATCGGCCACCGCGTAGTGCATGGAGGTAAATACATCACCTCCGCTCCGGTAACAAGAGAAGTGATTGACTACATCAAAAGCATCACTTTATTTGCGCCACTTCACGAACCTGCCCACGCCATGGGTATGGAAGTTGCGAAAAAATATTTTCCTACGCTCCCCCAAGTGGCAGTCTTTGACACCGCGTTCCACCAGACAATGCCTCGGAAAGCGTTCTTGTATGGCATCCCTTACAAGTATTACGAAGAACTTCAAATTCGCCGCTATGGTTTTCACGGGACTTCACACCGCTACGTAAGTGCCGAAGCCGCACGCCTTCTCGGGAAAAATCCTGAGGACTTAAATTGCATTACCGCTCATTTAGGGAACGGGTCTTCGGCTGCCGCCATTCGCGGTGGCAAATGCGTAGACACCACGATGGGTTTTACACCTCTTGATGGCTTGGTAATGGGCACACGTTCGGGTTCCCTGGACCCCGCCATTCTTTTCTTTTTGAACAAGAAACTCGGTTTTGATATTGACCGTTTGGACAAGCTCGTCAATAAAGAGAGTGGTCTCCTCGGACTTTCTGGCCTCAGCAACGATATGCGCACATTGACCCAAGCCGCAAGCGAAGGCCACGAAGGGGCCAAAATTGCTCTCGAAGTTTTCTGCTACAAACTTGCGCGCGAAATCGGCGGCATCGCCATGGCTCTCCCCACTCTTGATGCCCTGATTTTTACCGGCGGCATTGGAGAAAATAGTCGTGTGGTCCGTGAAACGACGCTTGAAAATCTCTCCATTCTCGGTTTTAAAATGGATAAGGCGCGCAATGCGAAGAATGGTAAGGAATCCGGGGGCATTATTTCCGGAGAAGGATCTACCCCTATCGCCATGGTGATCGCCACCAATGAAGAACTACTGATCGCTCTTGACACAGAAGCGTTGGTGAAGTAAAAAGGGAGTTTTGAGTAGCCTGTTTTGCAAGCTCTGCAAAGCGGTTATTCCTTTTTCATAGGTTCTTGAACCGTAAATGAATTTTTGGAAACGTCATTAAGAAATCATTCGCACGCCCGGCCCTTGCAGCGAGCTATAACCGTTTCCGCAAGGCATCACCGCAATACGCACCTCAATTTCTTCTTTAAGTGCCTCCACATGGGTAATCACCCCCACCAGCTTGTCACCCTCTTCGCGCAAATTCGCAAGTGTCTGAATGGCCATCTGCAACGTGCGAGAATCGAGCGTTCCAAAGCCTTCATCCAAAAAGAGCGTATCAATCCGCACGCGATTACTTGCCATAGAAGAAAGCCCGAGCGCAAGTGCCAAACTAACCTGGAAAGATTCCCCGCCAGAAATATTGCTCGTGGGGCGCACTTCATCAAAATCCTTATCCACCAAGCTCAACGCCAACCGTTCGCTGTCGCATTTCAAGGCATAGCGCGGATTCAGATTTTTCAATCGCTTATTGGCTTCGGCAGTTAAAATACCGAGAGTGATCCCCTGTACAAATTTCACCAGCTTATCCCCTTTCGCGGCACCGATGAGTTTATTTAAATCTTCCCAAATCGTTTGTTGCGCTTGCTGCTCAAAAATTTCCTTTCGGAGCTGTTCCTGACGAATTTTATTTTCCGCCTGCATTTTCAAAAAGACTTCTAAAGTCGTTTTTTCTTCGCTCAGAATTTTTGCATTTTCTGTAAGTTCGTATCGTTCTTTTTCTAACAGCGGAGACTCTTTGTCGGTCAAAGCTTTTTCCTGAAGAGTCAGCAAAGATTCCTGAGCATTTTTGAGAGCGCCTTTCTTGTTCGCGAGAGCCTCTCGTATGGTGACAATCTTTCGAGATAACGTCTCGCGCGAAGGCTCCTCCAAGCGGGCTTCCAAAAAGGCCGGTTCCGATTCAAAGTTCTTTGTAGAAAGGCTTTGCGCAAAATTCTTTTCGAGGGCACTGCATTCCGGGCCGAGGCGTTCCAATTCCTCACTTAATGCCTGGATCTTTGAATTGCATTCCGTTGTCTTTAACACTTGTGCTGCGTGATTTTCCTGTTTTTGCTTTTCAAGCGCAAGAGCGGCCTCTATTTTTTGATCCCATTCGCGACGATCTTTATCGACTTC
>MNYL01000089.1 GCA_001873075.1 Fibrobacteres bacterium CG2_30_45_31
TTGATGCGGAACGCAGAAATGGCTTTTGTCCAGGCAAAATATCCGGTAGAATTTCATTTGTACCCAGGAATGGCGCATTCCGTTTGCCCTGCAGAAATTTCAGATATGTCTCAATTTTTGCAACGGGTGTTATCCTAAATATGCAATTTGCGGTTGTTGATGTAGAAACCACCGGGGGAAGCCCCCATGTGGATCGTATTATGGAGATAGGCATTGTTCTCGTGGATGATGGCATTATTACTGAGACGTACGAAACTTTGGTGGATCCTGATAGAGATATTCCCCCTTTTGTGCAAAATCTGACGGGCATTACGCCCAAAATGGTAAAACACGCGCCGCCGTTTCATCAGGTGGCCTCAAAAATTGATCAAATGCTT
Source organism: Fibrobacteres bacterium CG2_30_45_31 (assembly GCA_001873075.1). GTDB lineage: Bacteria > Fibrobacterota > Fibrobacteria > Fibrobacterales > Fibrobacteraceae > UBA1313. The sequence continues at coordinate 378 of MNYL01000089.1, forward strand.
GCGGATCGAATTTTTGTAGCCCATAATGTGGCTTTTGATTATGGATTTATCAAGGCGGAGCTCAACCGCGCAGGGTTCTTTTTTGAGACTTCGCGTCTTTGCACGGTGAAGCTCTCTCGCAAAGTGTTTCCTGGAATGCCTAGTTACAGCTTACACAAACTTTCCAATGCTTTGGAAATCCCCGATTTTAAGCATCATCGCGCTTTGGGTGATGCTCTTGCCGCCGCCGAACTCTTGATGCTTGCGGACAAACGGGGGGCCATTGATGAAATTCAGAAAGAAATTCGTGGGGGTGTCAAACCGGCATTTCTCCCCAAGGGCTGGGACGAAAAGAAAATTCAAACGATTCCTCGTACGGCGGGTATTTTGTGGTTTCATGGGAAAAATGATAAAATCCTTTATATTTGTGCTACTCGTAATATGCGAGAAAAGGTTTTGTCTCTTCTCTCAAATGTGAATCGAGGCCCATTGAGTGCGGTTCGTGAAGGACTCTTTGATATTTCTTTTGAGAGCACGGGGTCGGATCTACTTGCTAAACTTTGTGTGGCCTCTGCCCTTTTTAAGAACAAATATCCTTGCAATGTGGCGGTTCGCTCGCCCTCGGATGTGGGGGCTCCTTTACCTGATATGGTCGTATTCGGACCCGGGAGGAGTGAGGGAGAAAAAGTGGTGATTGTGGTACGCAACAATCAAGTTTTAGGCTTTCAATTTGTCGATGAAGAAGGCTCTTTTAGTCTTTCTTGCGTCATGGAATCTTTACGCCGATTCCCAGAAAGCTTAAATTTGGTGCCCCATCTCAGGCCGGTCTTGCAAGGAAATCGCTTTCGCGTCGTGTTTCAATAACACAAAAAAAGGTTCTATTCCCTGGGTGGAGAATAAAACCTCTTGTAAAACTCATTCCCGATTTATTCTTCTGTTTCTTTGGGGGCTGCAGCCTCTCCCTTTTTGAAGAATCGACGTCCAGAAGATGCCGCCCGTGGCGGAAAATCAAATTTAATTTTCCCTGTTTTGTCGAGCGTTAAATACGCATCAAAAAGACGATGGGTTTTTGAAGAGCGGAATCCTTGAATCAACGAAGTCTTTTCGCCCTTGAGCAAAAGTTCCACATTTTCTCGTGTAATTTCTTTTCCAAGAATCACTTTAGTAAGACGGAATCCGGTGTCCGCTTTATCAATAGCACTTTGAGAAATATAGGCGGTCATTGAATCAAAAACAGGGCTTCCATCAATAGGAGACTTTCCGATCTCTTCACCGACTTCAACATCGGTAGAGTTATTTTCGAAAATGAATTCAATTTTGTTCTTATCATTCAAAATAAGACAGGATGAAAATTCCGCCCCTCTTTTAGAACGAAATCCTGTGAGTGGACCTAATTTGCGTTTGGTCAGCAATTCGACAATTTCCGCATCGCTAATGTGACGACCGCCGAGAATTTTACGAATTTGAATGCCCTCTTCCGTTTCGAATCGAGATACAGTCTCGTAGACGTGAATCCCGTTCACCGGGCTAAATGAAGCTTCCTTGCGAGTATCATTTTCTTTGAAATTCTTGATGTTATCCACCATGCGCTTGGTGAGGTCTTCAATTTCTCCCATAAACTCAGCGCGTGTCACGGTGCCTTTTTCGATCATGCCTAATTTATGTTCCCATTCTCCAGTAAGTTCTGGAGAGGTGAGATCGGCAATATTCATCGCGGAAGCCACATTAATCAGGTCAAAAGCTTTGCTAGTCGGCACGAGTTCTTTGCCATCGCGCATGATATATTTATCCGCGATCAATTTTTCAATCACAGCGGCACGTGTAGCAGGGGTACCTAAACCACGGTCCTTCATGGCATCGCGGAGTTCATCATCTTCTACCATTTTTCCTGCACTTTCCATCATCGAAAGCAAGGTACTTTCGGTGTATCGCGCAGGAGGTTTGGTGGTTTCGTCGCTGATTTCAACTTGTAAGGTCTTTGCTTTACTGTCTTTGCCGAGAGGGGGGATTGTTTCTTCGGAATCAGCATCTTTGCCGTATACTGCCTTGAATCCCGGGTCTTGAAGAATCTTCCCTTCGGTGGAAAATTTTTCACCTTCAACGGTGGTGATTCGTGTGGTATTCAAGTATTGAGCGGGTGGATAAAAGACAGCGATAAAACGCTGGCAGATCATCGTATAAATCTTTTGTTCGGCTTCTGACAACGCTTTGACGACATTTCCTGTAGGGATAATGGCGTGATGATCAGAAATTTTTTCGTTGTTGAAAATGCGAGGATCTTTGCGAATCCAACCTTCTTGAAGGGCTTTCTCCGCATGCTTTGCGAGAGTGCCTGTCATGGTTCCCATCGTCTTTTTGACAGTCTGGACATAATCTTCTGGCAGACATTTGCTATCGGTACGAGGATAGGTCGTGAGTTTATGACGTTCGTAAAGAGCCTGGGCAATTTGCAATGTGGTCTTTGCTGAGAAGCCGAAACGATTATTCGCTTCGCGTTGTAACGTAGTGAGGTCATAAAGGGGAGCGCACTTTTGCGTAGTAGGCTTAGTGGTTTCTTCTACCGAACCGATTTTTCCAGTGCATTTTTTGACTATTTCTTCCGCTTGGTTTCTGTTCCAAAGGCGACTCGCGTTCGATTCTTCTTTGGGATTAAACCACTTGCCCGGATAATCGTTCCCGTTGCAGGAAAAAAGTCCTTGCAGAGTCCAATAATCTTGTGCTACAAAAGCATTGCGTTCTTCTTCGCGTCTTACGATAACAGCAAGAGTGGGGGTCTGAACCCGGCCACAAGGCGTGAGTTGGAAACCTCCGAAACGACTGTTGTAAGCAGTGAGACCGCGAGATCCATTGATTCCCACGAGCCAGTCCGCTTCAGAACGACTCAGGGCTGCCGCTTGGAGATTCAGCATTTCATCGTTGTTGCGCAACTTCGAAAACGCTTCTTTAATAGCGCCCATCGTCATACTTTGCATCCAAAGACGCTGGATCACTTTGTCTTTTAATCCCGTTTTGCCCTTTTCATGCTCAAGGATGTAGTAGAAAATGAGTTCCCCTTCGCGGCCCGCATCGCAAGCATTAATAATGGTTCCCACGTCTTTTCTACGAATTAGCTTGCCTAATGCAGAAAGTTGTGCCTTGGTATCGGCAATAGGTTTTAAGTCGAAGTTGTCGGGGAGGATGGGGAGCGTTTCCATGCTCCAGTTTTTGTACTTGTCACTAATATCTTTCGGATCCGCAATCGTCACTAGGTGACCTAGAGCCCAAGAGACTATATACTCTGCATTTTCAAAGTGACTTTTTTCTTTGGTAAATTTACCACCGAGCGCTTTGACAAGGTCGGCGGCAACACTTGGCTTTTCTGCAATGATTAAGGTGAGTTTATCTACAGGGACTGATTTTTTTACCATTCTGATATTACCTTATGGTTTCCACTGGAATTTTCCCGCAGTTCCAAAAAGAACTGAGAGAACAATAAACGGAGCCTGAAAAAATTCGATGGGAAGAAACCATTTGAGAAGTTGCTGCTGATTAAAAATGTGAAGGCCGCGGACAATGAGGAGCATATCCCCAATGACTTTCAGGGCAAAAACAAGGAGTGTTGCAATCAGGATTTTGTAACTAAAGAAGGACAACGTGCCTACAAAGCAAAGTGCTAAAAAGAAAACCATAGACAATAGAAAAACAAAGCGCGGGGAGTCGTCGATAGTTTTGGATGCCCAACGTTTTCGTTGCTCCCAAAGCCCTTTTAAGGTTTCCTTCCCCGTTGTTTTTACAAATGTTTTCTCATGGACTCCGTACCGGGCTTTCCAGGGATAATGGACTGCTATTTTTTGCAAGTGCAAACTGGTATCGGTCAAACGCAGAATTTCGCTCTCACTGGTGGCAACCATCAGCGAAATGACGTTTTTCTTTGCACTTTGACCCTCTGGGAGGTCTTTAATGGCAATAATGTGAAATTTGTCGGGATACTGCGCTGCATATTGGGCAAGGATTTCCGGACCTTGGCAATCTCGCTGAAGAATGCTGTCGATGTTCTTCTGAATGGAATCTTTTTCGTTGCGTGCCGCGATTAAAACGCTGACGGAGGGGAGAGGTTCTTGAATGGATTTTCCCAAACGCACCGTGTTGAGAGCACGAAACCAACGAAATCCAAGAACCGCGTAATAAAACGCTGTGACCACTAGGATGGCGATGAATAATGTTGACAGTGAGGGAAAAAACATAGTTTGGGGCAAAATGTAGCACAACAAAGAGAAAAAAAAGAGCTGTCTTATTTAAAACAACCTTTGAAGAGCCCTTTAGATTTGGAGAATAAACAACTCTAAAAGTGGATAACATTCAAAATTCAGAGAAAATTTGAAAAAATGACATTGGGAAAATTTGTTCCCCTCTTATATAGTAGGGCTAAAAAATATTTTGGAATAATGCTCTAAAGTGCAGTATTTTGGTAGCTTCATGCCTTGAGAGAGGCAAAGGAGGATAATTAGGGCAAGAGAACTGTATCTTCAAATCAAATAAGGATTTATTCAAATAAAGTTGCTTTAATCGCATTGACTGAAAAGAACCTTTCTAGTATATTTGGCCTACCTTGAGAATAGATATCTCACAGATTGCTTCAGAAACAACAGAGTTGCTCGTATCTTTTGAACGTTTACAAGCTCCTGAGTTGTTCGATGAACTCCACTTAACAGGCCCTTTGACCCTGTCTGTTTTGGTGAGTCCACAGGGCGCAGATCAGTGGCTTTTGACGGGTTCTCTCTCAGGGAAACAAGTTTTGACTTGTGTTCGCACATTGGAACCTTTTGAAAATTCGTTTGAAACCCCTGTGATGATTCGGGTGGAACGGACTAGTGTGGCGAAGCAAGAGTTGGACGATGATGACGACGAGGTGTATAGCTATCGTGTCCCCATGGTTCAAAATTTTGTAGATGTGACTGAATGCGTTCGGGAACTGGTAATTTTCCAGGAACCGATTCGCCCGGTAAAAGATCCAGACAAGGATTTTATTTGGAATGCTGATGAAAAAACGTCAGAAAAACCAAAGATGGATCCGCGCTGGGAAAAACTGAAAGCGCTCAAGCGCAAAATGGAAAACCCGAATGGGTGATCCCGCTTGAGCCGAACGATCAGGAGTGAAAAGTGGCCGTCCCAAAAAGAAAAACCTCAACTGCCCGCCGTGACAAACGTCGTACTCATTGGAAACTCGAAGCTCCAGCGATGTCAACTTGTGATCACTGTGGTTCTGTAAAACGTCCACACCGCGTATGCCCAGTTTGTGGCTACTATAACGGTGTTGAAGTGGTTCGTCCAGAAGTTGCATAATTAAAGAGACAGGATTGATTATCTATGATTAGCATTGCCCTTGATGCGATGGGAGGCGATTTCGCCCCTGGTTTGGTTGTTGATGGTGCGGTGAAAGCTGCCCGTGAAAGCAATGGTCAATATCATATCGTACTTTGTGGCCCTAAAGCCCAAGTAGAAGACGAATTAAAGCGTCTCGGTTATGAGGGCGATGCCATATCTGTGATCGATGCCCCTGAAATCGTTGCCATGGATGAGCATCCAACGGAAGTACTTCGCAAGAAGCAAAATTCCGGTTTGGTCACCTGTGTCGCGTTGCAAAAGAAGGGTCTGGTTCAGGCAAGTGTGAGTGCTGGTAATTCTGGTGCCATGATGGCTTCCTGTCTCATGATTCTCGGTCGTACCACTGAAAATTTTGCGCGCCCACCGATTGCCTGTGCGATTCCTACTCGTAAGGGACGCATTGTATTAGTGGATGCTGGCGCTAACGTTGATGAAAAAGCTCCAGTTCTTGTCGATTTTGCTTTGGCTGGCTCTGTTTTCGCCGAATGCTACCTTGGAATTCAAAATCCGAAGGTGGGCCTTCTTAATATGGGCGAAGAAGAAAAGAAAGGTCCTGCCGTTATTCAAGAAGCCTATCAGCTTTTGAAAACAGCTCCTGTGAATTTTATCGGAAACATTGAAGGACGTGATTTGCTCGCCGGTGTGGCGGATGTTGTCGTCTGTTCCGGTTACACAGGCAATGTTGTACTCAAAATGATCGAAGGTTTTTACGAACTCCACCATGATCTTTTTGGATCAATTGATACTCCTGCGGGGCGTCAGTTTGATGAAATGTGGGATTACCGCGCTACAGGCGGAGCCCTTCTCATTGGTCTCAAAGGAACAGGCATTATTGCCCATGGACGTTCCGATGCGAAGGCCGTTGAGCAAGCGATCAAGGTGGCTTATCAGTTTGCCCTCAACAAAATTCCCGAAAAAGTCGGAGAGAAACTCACTGGGATAAAATAAAATATGAACGCTTTCATCAAGTCCGTCGGTGTCTATGTTCCGAAAAACATCCTCACCAATGTTGATTTGGAGAAGAGAGTCGATACCACAGATGCGTGGATCTCTTCTCGTACGGGGATACGAGAACGTCAAATTATTGAAGATGCGTCCATTAAAACTTCTGACATTGCCACCGCCGCTGCTCGCGAGGCTATAGAACGTGCAGGAATTGACGCTTCGGAAGTAGACGGAATTATCGCCGGATCGATGTCTTACGAAAGGGCCTTCCCTGCGCTCGCCTGTCTTGTGGCGAAGGAAGTCGGATGCACCAATGCGTTTGCCGTTGATATTACGGCTGCTTGTGCGGCGATGCCCTATGCAATCAATATTGCCACTTTGATGATTCGCTCGGGTCAAGCTAAAAACATTCTTATTGTGGGCGCAGAAATTTGTTCCCGAATTGTAGATTGGAGCGATCGCGCCACTTGTGTTCTTTTTGGAGATGCGGCAGGGGCTTTGCTCTTGAGCGCTACGGAAGAAAATAGAGGCGTTCTTGCGAGCACTCTCAAAGCGGATGGCCGTCAAGGGGATATTTTGTATCTCGGTGGCGACAGCAAATTCCTGAAGATGGACGGTGCTGCGGTCTTTAAGCTCGCCGTGACGGAACTTGCTGCTGTGACCAAACAGACTTTGGAAAAAGTAGATTATAAGGTGAGTGATTTGGATTTGTTTGTCCCTCATCAGGCGAATATCCGTATCATTGAATCTGTGGGTGCACGCTTAGGTATTGCACCAGAAAAAGTAATGATCAATGTGGATCGTTATGGAAACACGTCTTCAGCTTCGATTCCGCTTGCCTTATATGAGGCATTGGAAGAGGGGCGCCTCAAACCTGGAATGTTGGTGGCCTTATCTGCCTTTGGCGGTGGCATCACTTGGGGTTGTAACGTCATTAGGTGGTAAATATGTCAAAAACAATTTTTCTTTTCCCCGGTCAAGGGGCTCAGTATGTAGGAATGGGAAAGGCTCTCGCGGATGCATTTGCTCCGGCACGGGAACTTTTGAATAAGGCTGATTCTGTTCTCGGCTTTTCCCTCTCGAAGATTATGCATGAAGGTCCAGAAGATCTGCTGAAGAGTACGGATAATACGCAACCCGCTCTTTTTGTGACTTCCATGATGGTCATGGAACTTCTTAAGAGCGAAGGCATCACCTGCGATATGGTGGCGGGTCACTCTTTGGGAGAGTATTCTGCGATTTGCGCTGCCGGTGGTTTCAGCTTTGAAGACGGATTGCGCCTGGTGCGCGTTCGTGGCGAACTCATGGCGAGTGCGGGTTCCAAGAATCCGGGTTCTATGGCGGCCATTATGGGCGTTGAAGAAGATAAGATTGTCTCCCTTTGTGAAGAAGCTTCTGTGGCGGGTGTTGTCGTACCTGCGAACTTCAACTGTCCCGGCCAGATTGTCGTTTCAGGCAGTGTTGAAGGGGTGAAAAAATTGGTGGACAATTGCGCTCTTGCAGGAATCAAGGCGATTCCTCTCGCGGTATCGGGCGCGTTTCATAGTCCGCTCATGCAGTTTGCTCAGAGGGGTTTGGCAGAGGCTATTGCTCACACTCAGTTTAACGATTTGAAAATTCCATTGATTGCAAACGTGACTTCAAAATCGGTAACGTCCGGAAAAGAAATTGCGGATTTGCTGGTGCGTCAACTGGTGAACCCCGTTCGTTGGAATCAGTCCATGAATGAAGCGATCTCTTTAGGTGTTACTAAAGGTGTCGAGGTCGGTGCAGGCAAGGTGTTGATGGGACTTATGCGTAAAATCAGCCGCGATGTGAAAGTGATTCCTGTGGAAACGCTAGAATCCTTACAGGCTTTGAAGGAGCTTGCATGATTGATTTGAAAGGCAAGGTGGCGATTGTTACTGGAGCATCCCGTGGCATCGGTTTGGAAACGGCTCGCGTTCTTGCTGCCTGTGGTGCCCGCGTCGCTGTGATTGCGACCAAAGAAAACCCGGACTTGGCACTCGAGTTGTCCTCGACCTGTGGTGTCGAAGTAAAAAGTTATGGTTGCGATGTTTCCAATACGGAACAAGTGACCGCCACATTTAAGAGCATTATTGAAACCTTTGGAGCTGTTGATATTTTAGTCAACAATGCGGGGATTACTCGCGATGGGCTCCTCATGCGGATGAAAGATGAAGATTTTGATGATGTGATTCGGGTGAACCTCCGCTCGGTGTTCGTCTGTACGCGGGCCATCGCAAGACACATGATGGGGCGCCGTTCGGGACGCATCATCAATATGGCAAGTATTAATGGGATTCGCACGCAAGCAGGGCAGAGCAACTATGCGGCATCCAAGGCGGGCGTTATCGGTTTAACGAAAACGAATGCAATGGAAATGGCCGGACGAGGGATTACTGTCAATGCGATCGCCCCCGGATTCATTCAAACGGACATGACGGCTAAATTACCCGCCGAAATGATTGAAAAATATAAAGCAGGAATTCCCCTTCAAGATTTGGGATCTCCCCGTGATGTGGCCAATGCAGTCGCTTTTTTGGCTTCTGATGAGGCCCGTTACATTACGGGACAGGTACTTGGTGTTGATGGCGGGTTGAACGCCTGATTATTCTTAATTAAATTTGCAACAAACCTCACAATGGAGTATAAAATGAACGAAGAAGAACTTCTCAAGAAAATCACCGCTGTCGTAGTCGAGAAACTCGGTGTTAAAGCCGAAGACGTTTCCCTCGATTCCGCTTTCGTGAATGACCTGGGTGCTGATTCCCTCGACCGTGTGGAATTGGTCATGGCTCTCGAAGACGAATTCGACATCGAAATTCTGGACGAAGATGCCGAAAAGTTTATCAAGGTATCTGATGTTCTTGCATACGTGCAGAACAAACTCAACGCATAATCGTAATAGATTCGCGCAAAAAAAGGCCGATGTGAAATCGGTCTTTTTTTGTTTGTCCTCTTTCAAGTAGTTAAATGCCCAACAAGTGGATTTTCTAGCTTTTGTTGAATGTTTTTGAGGAGAATTTTGTGGAAAAAAAAGTGGCGGGCAAAAAGAAAAATGTTATCCGGAGATTGTTAAAATTCTGGTTTCGCCACAAGTCCGGGAACGGGCTTGAGGCAAAGCTTGGATACAATTTCAAGGATCCTTCCTTGTTGGCGCATGCCTTGGTGCATCGCTCTTGGATAGCAGGCAAGGATATGCCCTACTGGGAAAATAATGAGCGATTGGAGTTTCTAGGGGATTCCATTCTCAATATGCTGGTTACGGAATACCTTTATAAATCGTGTCCTCAACTACCGGAGGGCGATCTTTCCAAACAGAAGAGTGCTATTGTTTCTGGGCAAGCCCTCGCCAAAACCGCTCAGGAGTGGAATTTAGGCGAATATATGCGTATCGGTAAGGGGGAGGTGAAAGCGGGGGGGCGTTCTAAAGAAAGCTTGCTTGCAGATGCCTTTGAAGCCGTTGTCGGTGCGGTTTACCTTGATAGTGGCTTGCAAGCCTGTCGCACGTTGTTAAGCAATAGCCATTTTTCGCATATTGATGACATTGTGGGTGGTACGGAATTTATCAATTATAAAAGTGTTCTTTTGGAATATATGCAGGGTCGAAGCTTACTCCCTCCCGAGTACACGCTCGCAGAAGAATCGGGGCCAGAACATCATAAAATATTTGAAATGATCGTATTGCTTGAAGGCGTGGAACGAGGGCGAGGCAAAGGGGTTTCGAAGAAAAAAGCAGAACAGGAAGCGGCTCGAGTCGCTTTGGAACAGTTGAATAAAAAAACTGCAAAGGAATAAGTTTATGCGACCTTCAAAAGTTCATTCCTTCTGTTGGGGCGCGATCGCCCTGTTGGGGCTTGTTCTCCTTTCTTCCTGTGAAAAGAAAGAGAACAAAAATAATTTGTCCCAAACAACACAAAATTGCCCAGAGGCTCCTGTTCTCAATCCTTTGGCGACTGGAGAATTTGATCCCATCGCTTCCTCTGAGGCCGTTTCCTGCGGGACGATTCGTCTGTGGGGATCTTCTATGCCAAAGTCCTTCAATATGTGGCAGGATTATAATAGTTTTTCCGTGGGATTGATCGCTTTGATGTTTGAACCTTTGGTGGGCTTACATTCTACGGAAGATCGTGAAATCGGTTTACTTGCCGATCGTTGGGAAATTTCTCCTGATAGCATGACATTCACGTTCCACTTGGATCCGCGCGCACGTTGGAGTGATGGGCGTTCCATCACTGCTCACGATGTGCAGTTCTACTACGATGTCATTATGGATCCTAAAAATTTGACTCCCATATTTAAAGTCGGGCTTTCCCGTTTTGAGCGTCCGAAAATTTTGGATTCGTTGACGTTATCAATTCGAGCGAAAGAGATTCATTGGGCTAATTTTTGGGAAGCAGCAGGAATGATGGCTTTCCCAAAACATGTTTGGAAGGACAAAAACTTTAACGATATCCGGTATGAGTTCCCGGTCGTCAGTGGTCCTTACAAGATCAATCTTTTCAGAGAAGATCGCTTTGTGGAATTAGAGCGTAGGGCGGATTGGTGGGGTTTCCAAAAAAATTGGAATCGTGGGAAATACAACTTTGAAAAAATCCGTTACCGATTTATGGATGATCGCACGAAGGCGTTGGAAGCCTTTAAGAAAGGGGATTTTGATGCATACGCGGTTTATACTTCTTCGATTTGGATGAAGCAAACCGATTTCCCAGCAGTGAAAAATGGATGGGCAATCAAACAACGTATTTTCAATAAAGAACCTATCGGATTTCAGGGAATAGCGATGAATCTTCGGCGCGAAAAATTTCAGGATATTCGCGTGCGCAAAGCCTTGTCAATGCTTTTGAATCGAAAATTGATCAATGAGAAGTATATGTATAATCAATACTTTTTGTTGAATAGTTATTTCCCAGATCTTTGGCCTAATAATCAGAATCCTCATGCGGTATTGTTTGACTACAACCCAGATTCCGCGCGGGTGCTTCTGAAGGAAGCGGGTTATGTGCCAGATGAACGCGGGATGCTGAACAAAAAAGGAAAACCGCTAGCGGTTACGTTTATAACTCAAGGAGAGGATCTGCGCCATTTGACGCTTTATCAGGAAGATTTGAAAAAAGTGGGAATAGAGGCAAAAATTGAACAGATGTCTCAGAGTACTCTTCGCAAGCGTCTAGATGATGCTGACTATGATATGTATTGGATTAGTTGGGGCAGTGGTCGCTTACGCGATCCGGAATCTTCTTGGTCTTCTGCGACTGCGGACAGTAAAGGAACTAATAATATTTCCGGTCTTAAGGATTCCATTGTTGATAAGTTAATTGCAATGCAAAAAACAGAATTTAATTTGGCAAAGCGGAATGATATTGCCCGAAAAATAGATGACCGTTTAGTGGCTTTGGTCCCTTATGTTTTATTGTGGCAAAGTGATCACCATCGCATTTTGTACTGGAATCGCCTGGGAATGCCCAAATCGGTTTACGATAAGTTTGGAAGGGAAGATGAAAATATTCCTGTGTATTGGTGGTATGATAAAAAGAAAGACTCTTCCCTGAACGCTGCGATGAGCGAAGGAAAGAGTCTTGAAGTACCTCTGTACGATATCTATTATAAAGATTCGCTTTAAAATATTTTGTGAGTGTGCTTTCAAGAATCTGAAAAAACTCACTGGAGAATCTTTATAACAATTCTTGACGCCCTGTTTTTTTCTAGTTATTGAATTAGTCCTTCAATAACTGGAGTACTGCTTCTTTGGATTTTGCTCCAACGGATTTTTTAACGGGTTGTCCATTTTTGAAAACCGCCAAAGTAGGGATGCTCATAACACCGTACTTGCGCGCTAATTCGGGTTCGTCATCCACGTTCACTTTCCCCACGACCGCTTCAGTTGTCGATTCTGCAATGGATTCAACGACTGGGGACATCATACGACAGGGGCCGCACCAGGATGCCCAAAAATCGACAAGTACCGGTTTCGCGGATTGCAAAACTTCCGTTTCAAAGTTTTTCGAATTTAAGGTTATCACAGACATTTTATTCTCCTTGATAATGAATCATTTAACAATACGATTATAGGTTATTTCTTCTGTCGCTTCTGTGATTATGTCACGCGGGAAACTTTGTATATTGAATGCATGATCTCTACAACCGAATTATCAGAGTATTTCCCTATATGGAAAAATTTGACTTCTGAACAACAGAACTTGTTGGCTGAATCGGTTATTGAAAGAAGCTTTGTGAAAGGCGAAAATATTCATGGTACTGGCAAATCCTGCCTCGGACTTTTAATCATAAAAAGTGGGCAACTGCGTACTTATATGATCTCCGATAGCGGTCGTGAAGTTACTTTGTACCATTTGTATGATCGTGAAATGTGTTTGTTCTCGGCGTCTTGTATTATGCAGAATGTTCAATTTGATGTTTTTATTGAAGCCGAAAAAGAAACCGTTGCATTCCAAATACCAGCGTTGCTGTATAATAAGTTAATGAATGAGTCACTGCCTGTCGCTAAGTACACAAATGATTTAATGGCGACTCATTTTACCGATGTCATGTGGCTGATTGAGCAGATTCTTTTTAAACGTATTGATCAACGACTGGCTTGGTTTTTGCTTGAACAGACGAAAAATCAAGATAATGATACATTGGTCATGACACATGAAACTATTGCGCAAAATCTGGGTTCCGCAAGAGAAGTCGTGACGCGGATGTTAAAATATTTTCAATCGGAAAAATGGGTATCCCTAGGTCGGGGTCACATTAAAATTGAAAACAAAATTCACCTTCAGAGACTCGTATAACGAGAGAGGAATAATCAAATGCATGACATAATTATTATAGGAAAAGGTCCCGCAGGTATTTCGGCGGCGCTTTATGGTTGCCGTGCGAATTTATCGGTAGTCGTGATTGGTAAGGACAATGGTTCATTAGCTAAAGCGGGCAATATTGAAAACTATTATGGGTTTGATGCCCCTGTTTCTGGAACGGCTCTCGTGACAAAAGGCATACAACAGGCAAAAATGGTGGGCGCGTTGGTTGTCGATGACGAGGTCCTTGATATAGAGTGGGATGGTCAGTTTAAAGTGAAAACAAAGAATGAAGAATTTGTGGGCCGAAGTTTAATTATTGCGACGGGCTCTAATCGCCGGAAAGTAGATGTGAAGGGTTTGGAAACTTTTGAAGGCAAAGGGATTAGCTATTGTGCGGTTTGTGATGGCTTCTTTTTCCGTGGAAAAGATATTGCCGTTCTGGGCAATGGAGAATATGCGCTCCAAGAGGTGAAGGATCTTTTACCTTTGGTACAATCGGTAACGCTCCTTTCGAATGGGGCTCCTCTAACGGCATCTTTTCCTGAGTCGGTAAAAATTATTGAGACGCCTATCCAAGAAATTTTTGGTGAAAAGGCTCTCCAAGGAGTTCGCTTTGCCGATGAATCCATATTTTCGACGACGGGTATCTTTGTCGCTTTGGGAAGTGCATCTGCCACTGATTTGGCAAGGAAAATAGGAGCCGAAATTCGTGGGACGAGCATCGCTGTTGATGGAACGATGGCGACGAATGTACCGGGTCTTTTTGCGGCCGGGGATTGCATCGGGGGTACTTTACAAGTTGCGGTGGCAGTGGGTGATGGTGCGAAAGCCGCTCTTACTGCGATCTCCTACGTTCGGAAACAAAAAAGAGAAGAACGTGGCGAAGCTTAAAAAGACGGCATGACAATTTTTCCGTAGAGTTCCCGTCCATCAAATACCCAAACCACTGCTGTTTTTCCCTGTAGAAAGGCGTCCTTTCCTTTGAATAAACGGGGCCCGAAATTGCCGGCGCCCACTTTGCTTATCGTAAAGGTTTCTAGCCCGGTATAATAAGCAATGAGCGATCCGATGTCTGAGGCTAACGCGCGCCCTTGGCTCGTGTTACTGTCTCCAATAACAATGATTGGGGCTTTGGGAGAAGGATGGAATGGAATTCCTTGTTCGGTAACCACTTTAGTTTCATGGACTTGGTAAGAGGGGAATTTCTCATTTTGCAAATAGAAAAGATTGCCGGACCCCGGAACTAGGGTATCTCGAATAACATAGTGGTGTTCGGCAGAAATGGAGGGACGTGCTTTGTGAAGCGAATCGGCCACGGCTTTTGCTAACAGAAGTCTCGACGCTGCGGTAGAATGGCTTTCATAAGGTTCAAACATAGGAATGGAGTCATCGATTGCACGGAATTGTTCCAATGCATCAATCACAGGAACTCCCGCCTTTTGAAGCTTTTGCATCCAGTGGGAATAGCTCGAAGGAATCAGCTTTTCATCAAAAAACCACAAGTAATGAGAGGATTCGACTTGTAGTTTGTCTGGAACGGGAACCACAATTAAAGTGATGCCTCTCGCTTGCAAGGAATCACGGAATGCAATGATGGAACTCGTGTTGTCGGTCCAGGGAACTACCGCATTAATAAGACTTTCTTGCAAGAAAAGCCACCCGCGAGAACCTTCAACTACACATTTTTTCTCTTTAGTTTTTGAACCACATTTTTCAAGGTCTTGATTGATTTCAAGCAGGGCAAATC
>MNYL01000062.1 GCA_001873075.1 Fibrobacteres bacterium CG2_30_45_31
CATGACTTTGTCTTTTAGGTAAAACGTATCCTGCATGTCGCGGCTGGGATGATCTGGAGGCGTGTTGAGGGCTTCGAAATTGTACCAATCGGTTTCAATATCGCGGCCTAAATCAACGGCAAAACCCATTTGAGCGAAAAAGTCAATAATTTCTTCGCGTACGTCATAGAGCGGATGCGTGCTACCTGCAGGGATTCCATCTCCGGGGAGGCTTACATCAACCCATCCACTCGCGAGTTTGGATTCTAATGCTTTTTTATCCGCTTCTGCAAGAGCGGCATCAATTTTTTCCGCAACGGCGGCTTTCAGTTCGTTGACTAGTTTGCCAAAGGCAGGTCGCTCTTCGGCAGGCAGTGATCCCATTTGCTTAAGAAGGTCTGTAACAAGGCCTTTTTTTCCTAAATATTTAACTCTTAGCATATCGACAGCTTCGCGAGATTGCAACGGGGTTTCTGCAAGTTCTTTGGCAAAGGCGTCATTGACTTTTAGTATAGCTTCACTCATAATGTTTACAAAAATAACAATTTTAAGGGAGTAATAAATTAGTGTCTCTGCATATAGACAAATAGGGGACGGTTTTTTCCGGCTTGTTCTTTGTGGATGTACAATGTGCCCGTAGAATCATAGCTGAATTGAGCTCCAAAAAGGTCTCCGTTCTTGTAATGCAAACTGTCTTTAAGTATACCCGTCGGGTACCAGTTGCGCCAAATGCCTTCCCGTTTTCCATTCTTGAAGTAACCCTCATTTGCCACTTTACCTCCCAGACTATCGGGGTAGACACTGCGGATCATCTCCAATTGGCCGTGATTCCAAATTTCTTCGTAGTGGAGATTATGCCCTTCTCGGTAGTAAAGAAGGGTGCCGTGGAGTTGGTTATCCACGAAAGTGGATTCCGCTTGTTCTCCATAAGCGATGCCCGTTCCATGAATGAATAAACTTTTATGAATCATTTTCCCTTGAGGATTATACCACACCCACAAAGAGTCTCGAAAACCATTTTTCCAGAATGATTTTCTCCAAACGCGTTGGTTTGCACGGTAAAGGATTGCTTCCCCATGAATAGTATCGTTTGCATAATGGGAAACCGATTCTAAGGCGCCGCTTTGATAGTAATATTTAACGAGGCCGTGTAACTTTCCGAATGCACAGGATTCTTCTGATATTTTTTTCCCGGTATTCAAATACTTTATTCGTAATCCTTTCCTGTTACTGGGATGACAGGAATTGCTTTCTGCAAGTTTTCCATTGGGATGCCAACTTTTCCATGTCCCCACAGCACTGTCGCCCTTGAAATATTGCTTCCACGCGAGATCTCCATCGTAATAGAAACCTTTCCATTCCCCCTCTTTTTTTCCTCGTTGGTATAAACCAAAATTTTGTTTTTTCTGGTTGTTATACCATTCCACCCATTCCCCTTCACGAAGTCCATTTTCATAAAGGCCTGTTTCTGCCACATCTCCATGAGACGTCCAACGAGTATATTCCCCGTGAGGTTGACCATTTTTATAAGGGGTCTCACTTTCCTGAATGCCGTTGAAATACCATCCGGCTTTTTTCTTAATAGATCCGTCCGGGTACACCCAAATGGAGACTTGTTTAAGGTCGTGGGGATAACGCGAAAGCACTTTTTCTGTGGGCTTTTCCAGACAAGCGTTCAAAAAGAAAGAACACCCAGCAAAAAATGCTAAAAAGCAAAAACGATTCATACGACTAAAGTAGAAAAAAGGTAATTTCAGCAAATGCAATCAAAAGACGGTAGCTCTATTCTAGAGGTTCTCCGAAGCAGAATTAAGACGCCATTAGTGTGGGGGGTCTTGGTAATCACTTTTGGCCTCTCCATGTTGTTTTATTATTCGCAAAATCAACAGATGATTGTCTATTCTCGGTATATTGAGACGCTCTCTGATTATAAATTCCTAGAAATGCGTTTAATGCGGACCATGGAACAGGTTCGTGTTCGGGGCGTAGTTGATTCTGTAGCAATCAGGTCTCAATTAATGTCTTTGCGAGAAACCGCCATCTCCGTCTCTGCATCTGCTGCAGAATCGAATAATCGGGGGGAATGGATGCCTCCTGCGAACCAGTTTGTTTTGTTTGAACGGGAAGTTTTAGTCTGGATTTCTACGGTGCGTAAATATTCGAATCTTCGAACTCTCTGGCTAGTCGAAGCCAAAATGCTGGACAAGGATTTGCGGACTTTGGACTCCGCCGTTTCGATGCCGATCTTAAATGCGTTGGATTCTGCGATGGGAGGGTATAGCGTTTTTCAGCCGGATCTTAACTCTTTGCCAGTTCCTCTTCAGGATAAGCTTCGGCGTTTATTTGTTGCGAACGCGGAACAAGTGATACTCTGGAATCGTTTTGATAATGATTCCGCGCTACTTCGGTGTGAAGATCTAATTCAAGCATTCAAATTACGAAATTTGGATGAATTAGCCATGAAATTTAGAGTACAACAAGTTTTCTATTTGTTGTCCATCGTGCTCTTATTATTCACTTTGTTTTTTGTCTTCCGGTCGCGGAAGTAGGAAGTTTCATGTTTTTTCCTCGTCGTTTCATGAATCGATTCGGTTGTCTTAACCTCTCGGTTTTTTTGTGCTTTCTTGCTCTTTATCTTTTCTTACAAATGAAACCAGTTTGTAAAGGACTTTTTGGTGAAGAAGATCTTTTCTATGGTTATGTAAGTCTTGTGGCCGTTTCCAGTGTATGGAACGAAACGAATGTTCCTCTCTTTGATAAAGTCAGTTTTTGTATAAACGGAGATAAAAAGGCCTCATTTATTTTAGCGCTTTCTAAAAGTCAAAAAGAAGAAATGAATCAATGGTTCCGTTGGTGGGATTCCGAAACTGGCAATGCAACAGCGTTGGAAATTCGAGCGGTGCGCATTTCCGATAACACTTGGGTTGTCCATGAAATTAATTCTCGAGAAGGGAGCCTTTCCAATGCTGGTGTGGCTAATTTTCAGATGAGAGCCTGCTTTTGGGCAGGTCTTATCTCTTTAGTACTTTTCTTCGGTGCGTTTCTTTGCTTGCGGGAATATTTCACTTATTATCGCTATCAATCTTGGTTTACTCCAGGGAAGGCTTCGCGATGAAATTATGCGCACTTATTTTGTGTTTTCAGGTGGCTATTTTTGCTGCCGTTCCAGAGGTCGATACGCTCCGAATTCCTGCGGGTCGTTTTGTAAGTCCTACCGCTGTTTGGCATCAAGGGATTCCTCAGAAACCCAAAGTGATTATCTGGTTTCATGGAGGAATGCAGTCCACTCATTGCGACAAAGGACTGGTTGGAGGGACTTCTTTAGCGACACTTGCTGCTTTCGACCCCTCCATGGTGGTGGTAAGCCCCTCCGCTTGTGAGTCCTTTCATTGGCTTTCGGGAGAGGTATTGCAAGTCATGGATGCTGTATTAGACTCTCTGGAAATGCGCTGGAAAGTGAAGGTGACTGAGGTTTCTTTGGTCGGTGTATCCGACGGTGGATTGGGAGTTCTAGAATATACCTTGCAAGGGAAACGGTCTGTAACTTCTCGGATGCTTGTGAGTACCAATTTAACGCAAGCCGTGGATCCTCGGAGTCTTGCGACTACCGCTCGTGCGCAAATGGGTTTCTGGCTTTTTGTACAAGGGGGGGCTGATCGATTGTACTCCTCTTCAACGGTTTTACCTTGGTTAGACACATTCTGTCAAAAAATGGGCTCTAAACGTTGTGAACTAAAAATGGATCCTCGGGGGGAGCACGACTGGTCGTGGTGGCTTCAAAACCGAAAGGCTTGGCTAGAAGGGTTTGTAAAAAAAGCATTCCCTTGACAAAAGGAACCCTTTTTTCAAAATTTGGCTCACCCACGCGGATGTGGTGGAATTGGTAGACACGCTAGATTCAGGTTCTAGTGTCCGCAAGGTCATGGAGGTTCAAGTCCTCTCATCCGCATTAAAAACCTCGTCATTTTGGCGAGGTTTTTTCTTTGCTAAATTATTCGTATGAAAATAATGTTTGTCTTTCTCATCTTGTCTCTGGTTTTTCTTTTCGCTTGTAGCGAAGAATCCTCCTTTGACACTTGTGAGTCTGGTACGGTTGCGGGCCTTTCAGACCTCTCGGCAGTAAATGCATCTTCCTCGTTTTGCCGCACGATAGAAGGGGAGGTAGCTTATGAGTTCACTGGGTATTGTCAGCGTAAAGGGTGCTTTTTTCTTTATGATTTGAACGATGATAATTCGCGAGGTAGTAGTATTTACCTATCGGATACCACAGACTTTCCTTCTTCCTGGAAAGATTCGTCGAAGACCCATGTGACTCGAGTGACCGGCGAGTATTTCCCTGCCCGTGTGCCGTGTGACGAATTAAATAATCAAGATTGTCAACGGGCCTTTTTTGTAGTGGATGTCGATGACTAATTTGTGTGAAATGTCTTTAGATCCTTTGATCGGGGAGCGTGTGGCGCTTGCCTTTTTAGAAGTGGAAGATTCCGAAGAATTTTTGGATTTGGTAAATTCTTCCCGTGAATATCTTGGGAAGTGGTTGCCTTGGGTTGAGTCTTTTTCCTCTCTCATGGATGCTTATTCGCATATAGAAGCCTATTCTCTACAACAGGGAATGTCCAATGGTGGTTTGTGGGGCATTCGTCGCCTAGAGGATGGAGCCCTATTAGGCATTATTTGTTTGCAATGGATTCATTGGGAACACCAATCGGCATCCCTTGAATATTGGCTAGGAGAACCTTACACGGGAGATGGCTATGCTTCTGAAGCGCTTCGCTTAGTCCAGCAATATTGTTTTAACTCGTTGCAATTAAACAGATTGGAACTACATGTCGCTTGCAAAAATGAAAAAAGCGAGGCCCTTGCCAGGCGTGTGGGTTTCGTTGAAGAAGGCCTCTGCAGGGACTATGAATATTTGCACGGAATCTACTGGGATCACCATATTTTCTCAATATTGGCACGGGAGTACCACTCGTTTACGAACGTAAACGACATTTCAATATCTCGGTAGATTTTTACACACTTTGGCAGCTATCTTATTGCCTATGGTAGAAACGCTCATGGATTCAAAAAAAGACCCCGATATACTTCAGTACACCAACTATCGGGTGTTTCTTCGTGACTACTATGAGTACAAGAAAAAAACTTCAGTTGCATTCAGTCTTCGTTATTTTGCAGAGAAAGCAGGTCTTTCGAGCCATGCACATTTAAAATTGGTTATCGATGGTAAACGCAACATCACTAAGAATACGGTGATGAAATTGATTGGAGGGCTCGGGCTCTCGGAACAAAATGCAGCTTACTTCGAAAATTTGGTTTTTTTTAATCAAGCAAAGACAGAAAAAGAGAAGCAATTCTATTACGCCTTGTTATTAAAGACAAGTCCGCGATCTAAGTTACACAAGTTGGAAAATGCACAGCTCCGTATTTTCAAAGAATGGTATCATAGTGTCATTCTTGAAATGGTCACTTTAAAAAACTTTAATGCCGCTCCCGAATGGGTGGCAAGGCATTTGACCGGTGGAGTGACTCCTGCCCAAGCTGCTGATTCGTTAAAATTGCTCTCCGATTTGGGTCTTCTGCTCAAAACAGCGAACGGGTATCGTCAACAAAATAAGCTTTTGACCACTGACGATGAAGTTCAGGATATGATGGTAAAAATTTATCATCAGCAAATGCTTAAGCTCACTGAAGAGACTATTTTTGATATTCCGGCAGATCAAAGGGACGTTTCAACGATCACTTTTGGAATTCAACGCAAAGATTTCCCTGCATTAAAAAAACATTTACAACTAATGCGCAAAGAACTATTAGATTTCTCCGTAGATGCAGGAGACGCTGAGGATGTCGTTCAAGTCAATATCCAGCTACTTCCGCTTACCCGAGGAATGTAATGCGCGGTATCCAATTTGTTATGCTTAGCTTGGCTTTAGGGCTTCTTGCTAGTTGCGGAAACTCTGACCATGCTGGAATTGAGGTGGGGAACCCTCCCAGTAAGACCTATGCTTTTTCCGCTAGTTTTGTAATCGATTATGGTAATGTTGACTATTCGTCAATGGGACTTCTTGCCAAACGCCCGGTAGCGGATGAACCTCTGTTAATTGATGATTTTAGGTTAAATCTCACCCGTTTGGCGGCTTATTCCAGCTATTACATTTATGTGAGTTTTGATGCGGTAGAAGGGTTGCAGTTGTGGCCATCTACGGATATCGCCGATAGTAGTGAACTCATGGTCACTTTCAATGATGAGAACTCCATTGATTCTTCCTTGAATGAAACATTAGGCAATGTTCAATTGGATGATGTTGGAATACTCAAGGAAATTGGCGTTGCCATGAAACCTATTGAGACTGATTTCTCAACGATCACCGGATTCTTGCGTTATCAGGATACCATTGTTCCTTTTGAATATCATCTAGAAAATATATCGCTCTTAGAACTTCGTTATCACCATGATCAATTGGATACGAACGCAGAGGGTGGCCTCGTTCTCACGGTACGTTTTCATGTTCCTACTTGGATCAGTGGTCTAGATCTTTCGAACTTACAACTGGAGGGTGGGGTTGCTCGTTTCAGTTCGACAAGTAACGTTGCTTTGTGGGATTCGCTTTCGGCCCGATTCGTTCATTCGTTTTCAAGTGCTCACTGGATTATTTCTAAAACAGATAGCACAAAAGAAGACGCTTATGCGCAAGGGGCCCTTGCCCAATTTGATATCATTGATTCTAATTGGGTCACCAACGGAAATTTTGCAAACGGATTTAATTCATGGATTTTAGTCGAACAACTTTCTGGTGTAGCAGATTCTTCAATTATTGCAAGTGGTAACGATCATACCTTGCTTGTGAATGTGACTGCTGGTGGTACTAAATCGTATAGTGTGCAGCTCATTCATGAAGATATACCCACTCTTGTCGGCCGCAGGTATAAGCTAGTCTTTACAGCGACCTCGGACGTTGCTGATTCTATCACCGTTCGTTTAGGAACCTATAATACCTACAAAACCGTTGGTTTCCAGAAGCATTTTTATATTGATACGCTTTGGAAATCTTATGAGATTGAATATAAAGGAATTGCTAACGATATATTTACTCGACTTGAGTTTAATATCGGAGGCGTGGCCCGAAAGTTCTGGTTCAAGGATATTCAAATTTATCGCATCGATTAGATATTTCCCTGATCATAGAAAACATCACAGGTCTTGTGATTGATCCATTTGTGACTTTTATAGGGTATTTCAGAGTGGTGGCTGTTTCGATGAATGGCCATTTCTTGCTGACTTTTTCGAGAGCTGAAAAAGAGATACTTCAGAGGAGAGAAGGGCCAAGTCGAACCTGTAATGATGTTGCTAAGGGTTCAATTTTTCTTAGATTTAAAAAGAAAAAGGCCATCTTTCGATGACCTTATTTCTTATTCAAGAGCGGGAAAAGAGATTCGAACCCTCGACCCTAACCTTGGCAAGGTTATGCTCTACCAGCTGAGCTATTCCCGCTTGAGGTGAAGCCAATTATAAAAATACTATTTGTGGTTGTCAAGGGAAAAATTCAAAGTGTAAATTGAAATTCCATTTTTTTTGCCCTTTAATTCGTAAATACCCTGGGCTTGCGGGTGGTAAATTTCCGTATCGGGAAGCTTTTTTAAAAGGTCTTCAGAAACAATAAATTCTTTGCCGAGTGGGGAACATAAATCCTGGAGTCTTGCGGTAGTGTTCATTGCATCTCCATGGAAGGCTATTTCGCTTCCAAAATTGCCCACTTCTGTGACAATGACTTTGCCACAATGGGCTGCGGCTTTAAACGTAGGGTAGACTCCATATTCTTTTTCAAAATTTTTGCGTGTACGTTCAAAGCAGAGTTTTAAGTCATAAAAACAGAGCATGGGGCGTGGCTTGTTTTTGCACCGTTCAATTGGCCAGGTGATATAAACACCATCGCCTGCGATCTGGTAAATTTCGCCCCGATTTTCTTCGCAACAGTTGGAAAGCAAATGATAATAGTCTTTCAAAAAATTGCTATAAACAAAATGTCCAAGTTCTTCTGCAAGGCGGGTCGAATGGCGCAAATCCACAAACATAAAAACGCGTTCTTCTTCAGTGGGCTCTTGATATTTCCCCAATAAAGTGTTGATAAAAACACGAGTTCCAAACTTTTTATGTACGGAGCGGATGAATGTGATCATAAATCCCATCAAGAACGAATAGATTGCAAAAACTTGTATCTCGGGTTGAGTGAAAATATAAAACAGAAAATTAAGACTTTCTTCTGTGATCATTTTGCCTGTATCGTTTAAGCTCCAAACAAAAACACAGAGAGACATATTTATAATTACGTTAGAAAATAGGTGCAGCGAACGAATTAATAAAGCGGCCCAAACGGGTCGGTGGTCTTTGTCATCCTGCAAAATGACCACATCGTAAATGCCATGCGAAAGTCCCGCTAAAAGTGCAAATTGAAAGGTTATTACATAAAGTGCTGGGTCGGTAAATGTTGGTTTTCCATAAAAATACAAAGCAACAAAGAGAAAACAACTTACGAACCAACTGCCTACATAAAAACAGAGGGACTTAAATTTACGTTTGGTAATTCTTGTCATTCGTTCCTAGTGCAAAAAGAGAGGAAGACTCCAAAGCATTAGAGCAATGAAAATTTCTTTATAAGCGTCTTCAAATAAAATGCTCGATGCAAGGACTAAAATAATGGCAGACAACAAGAAAAAAAGCAATGAGGGGAGCTTTCTTTTAAGAAGAGCTTTAAAATTAAAGGGTTCTTTATGCACATAGACAATATATATACTGCCGTTGTTAAAAGACTCAATTTTGCATCCATAAAGTATCTAATTTTGATAAAATCTATGAATGGTCTTTATATCCATATTCCTTTTTGCGGTAAAGTCTGCGACTATTGTGATTTTTCTGTATTGGCGGCCCCCAGTCGCCTTTACGAGGAGTACGTCACGTTGGTTTTGGAAGAAGCAAAAATTCGGTTCACGATGGATCCTTCTTTTTTGGGGCGTATTCAGACCGTTTATCTGGGTGGGGGCACTCCCTCCATTTTACCTGCCCTTTTGATGAAAAAAATGCTTTCGGGTTTGTCGGAATTAGGGGTTCCTTTCTCACAAATACAAGAATTTACCATGGAAGTGAATCCTGAATCGGCAATGGTGGAGCGTCTGGAAAATGCCATGGATTTTGGGGTAGATCGTTTTAGTTTGGGGCTTCAATCTTTGGATGATTCATTGCTTCAAAAAATAGGTAGATCCCATACTGTGAAAGTGGGTATGGAGGCCTTGGAAAAATTAATTCTGCTAAGTTCTCAAGGCATTCGGGTGAGTGCTGATCTGATGTTTCAACTTCCGAATCAAACGGTCGAAAATTTTGTTTCTGATGTTCGTTTTTTGGCTTCGTCAGGGGTGGGGCATATCAGTTTTTATGGGTTGAATGTGGCTCCCCATACAGTGCTTGGGACTCATGTTCGGAAGGGGCTTTTAGAAATCCCTGAAGATCTTTATCGGGACATGTATAATGGAGGAGTTGAGGCTCTTGAACGAGCAGGCTTTCATCGTTATGAGGTGTCCAATTTTGCAAAGCCTCGCGAAGAAAGCATCCATAACCAGAATTACTGGAATTTGGGCGAATATTGGGGCTTGGGGCCCGGAGCCCATAGTTTTCAAAACAATATGCGTTTTGCTGGCCCCCAGACTTATGCTGTGTGGCGAAATTGGGTTCGCGAAGGGTGTCCCCATAAGGCATTAGATCTCGACCCTATTGGGAAAAAAGAGCGAATATTTGAAAAAGTATGGCTTTCCTTGCGGCAGGAATCGGGTCTTGATTTAGATGCCTTGGCGAAAGAAGAAACCGTTTCCATTGCTTCAAAAACGCTCCTCCCTTTGATTGAAAAAAAATGGATTGAAAAAGAGGCCAATCAGGTGCGTTTAGTGGGTGATGGTTGGGTTATGATGGACTCTGTTGTCGAGGCTCTTATTCCTCACAATATTCCAACTTGAAATGCCGAAATTGTTTTGATTTCGCACTTTGTTACGATATCTCGTGATTGGGGCACGGGTTTGTTTTGATAGGCAAGAAAATCTTTTTTTGTGTATTTTTTTGAGTTTATTTTAAGAATACAGATTATATATGATACATGTCTTTTTGTTTTTTGTGCGTTTCTGTTTTTGGTGAGGATAAAGTAATGTTCGGATGGATCAAAAAAATAATTAACGTCAAAACTTTAGTTGGAGTGTCCATTTTGGTATCCTCCTCTTTTGCTAGCGTTGATTGTATTTCCGCACCCGATATCAACCTTTGTCAATATTGGCCAGTAAATACTAAAAAATATCCAGTTATTTGGGTGGTTCCTTCGGGCCAAGCGGTGACTAAAGCGAACGCCATTAAGGATGCGGACTTTTTTGTCTATGCCCCGAAAGCGAAGGACTCATTGATTCTCAATGAATGTCAGTATGTATTGGGTAGCACTGGCAAGGACTCTTCTTTGGTTTGTGGAACCGATAGAATAATATCTCCGGGTGCTGTAAATTCTGGTGCGGACGGACTTGTTTATATGCGTGCTTACTCCTATTTCCCTGTTTACAATGCGGAAGTAGGGACACTCACTTCGGAAGGTGCCGATCCTGTGATTGCCCGTATCTACAACTTCTATTTACCCCAATTGGAATTCTCGGACTCCGCAGGTAATGTAATTGATGCTCACACCTTGTTGAATGCGGAGGTGAATGAAACTATTCGCATTAACGTCCGCGCGGTGGTTCCTGTGGGCCCTGATTCTGGAGCCACAGACACCCTTATTAATAAAACATTTTATTTCTCTACTATTTTGGGTTCAGAGGGTTTGCAATTTTACACTTTGGGTGGCGACACGACTTCACGTCTAGATGTGATTGGGGGTGCGGGCGCGTTTCTTATTAAGGCAACTCGTGCCGTACAGAATGGTTCTTTTATCTTGAACGGATATCCAGATACTCTTTCTGTTGCAGGGGACACCACTTACATGGTGCAGGCAGAGTTTCCTGGAGATCTTGTGTTTGAAAACCCTGATATGCCAACTCTGGATAGCGCCTCTATTTTTGATACCAATGGGGATGGTGTGGGTGATAGCATTGCGGCATGGTTCTCTGGCAATACCGCTGCTGCTACTTTGGATAGCTTCTTTTATAGCTGGCCGAATGGGGACGCTTTTACTGAATTTGATGGGACATTCACCTACAAGAATGGAGTCCTTGGACTTTCAGATGTAGAAACGACTCTTCCTAAGGATTCCGGTCAAGGAGAACTCAATGTTTACGCGACTTCCTTGAGTGGATCTGTCGGTGTGCTGAATTCGGAGTTGGAAGATAAAATTGGCCCTGTGATTCGAGCGATTACCATTATCCCGGGCTTGAATGGTGATGAAGACACCTTGGTGGTCAATTTTAATAAGGATTTGGATTCACTCTTTAGTGCAGGCAAAGCATTTGTTCTCCCTAATGGAGATAAGATTTATGTGACCGCGATTAAAAAAAATGGGGACACATGGACTTTTGTGGCGGATTCAGGGGCTGTGAGTGTAGGGGATTCTTTGAGTATTACTCTTGATGGTGGTATTATTGCTGCCGATGGCAATGAACCCTCTTATAATCGTCCTGTGAAAGTGAATAGTTCAGGTCGTGTGTATTTGAGCAACGAAAACAACGGCTTTTATGACTCCGATGGGGATGGCCGCATGGATAGCGTTTCTGTTGGTTTTGAGATGGCTATTACCCAGGAACAGCTAGAGGCATTAGACCTTCGCTTTTACTGGCAGGATTCGCTGGGTAATGTTTTAGAAATTAAACCGGATGTCGATGATTTAGTGCTTTCCTCTAATGGGAAGATCGTCACTTATGCTTTGTCTGAAAAATGGGAATCACGAGTCAAGGACGGTCTGACTTCCATTGATAATGAAAATTATGGGTATGCTGCTCTTGTGAGTACTGCTGTTGTGAATGACAGTACGGTAGAAACGATTAGTTACCTTGAAATGAATGATCGCATGGCTCCTGTGATTTCTGGAATCTTCCTAGAACCAGAATCTCGGTGGGAATCTTCACCGGATAAGCTTACTATTGAATTTTCCGAAGCGGTGGATGTCAAGGCCATTACCTCAGCTGATGGATACCTTTCCTTTTTTGTGGATGGAAAATGGGTAAGCTATGATCTTTCGAATGCGGTTTGGAGCGATAACAATACAAAATTACAAGTGTTAGTCGCGCAAGACGAAGATTTGTTAGACCGAGCAAATCCAA